>JBBPZF010000277.1:0-5643 GCA_038199105.1 Chitinophagales bacterium
GATGATCCTGAGTTACAATTCCGTTTTATGACTGACCTGTGTGCGGTGCATTATCCTGAAAGAGCAGGAGAAGAACTTGCAGTGGTTTATCACGTGCACAATCTTATAGATAATATTCGCATTCGTTTTAAAATATACACTGATAGTACAAGGCCAGATGTTTTCAGTGCGAGTGCATTATTTTCAGCAGCAAACTGGATGGAAAGGGAAACGTATGATTTTTACGGAGTGAATTTCATTGGTCATCCAAATCTTAAGCGGATACTTAATGTTGATGATATGGAATATTTTCCCATGAGAAAAGAGTTTCCACTGGAAGACCAAACCAGGTTAGATAAAGACGATGAAATGTTCGGAAGAGATTAATCCAAAAATGATAACTATCCACTGAATGAGTGAACATGTAAAATTACCGGAGGGAAGTCTTGAAAAGCAAACGACCACGCTCAACTTAGGGCCCACACATCCGGCGACTCATGGAGTTTTTCAAAATATTATAGAGCTCGATGGCGAAAGAATTGTGGGCGCCACACAAACGGTAGGCTATATACACCGTGCGTTTGAAAAAATTGCGGAGCATCGCCCGTTATATCAAATAACCCCACTCACAGATCGAATGAATTATTGCTCATCTCCTATAAATAATATGGGTTGGCACATTACCTGCGAAAAATTATTGGGAGTAAAAACGCCAAAGCGGGTTGATTATTTGCGAATCATTATAATGGAGCTTGCCCGTATTTCAGATCACCTGATTTGCAATTCAATTGTAGGGGTTGATTCCGGCGCATACACTGGCTTCCTTTACGTAATGCAATACAGGGAACTCATCTATGAAATTTATGAAGAAATCTGTGGATCAAGGCTTACAACAAACATTGGCAGAATAGGAGGTTTCGAAAGGAACTTTACTAATACAGCTTTTGAAAAGCTGGAGAAATTCATCAAAGAGTGGCCAATCGTTTTATCAGAGTTTGATAATCTTTTTATGAGGAACCGCATCTTCATGGAACGTACAATTGGCGTGGGACCCATATCTGCGGAGAGGGCCTTAAATTACGGATTTACAGGTCCAAACCTGCGTGCCGCAGGCGTAGATTACGATGTAAGAGTTCATACGCCGTATAGTAGTTATGAAGATTTTGATTTCACCATACCTGTAGGATCAACGGGTGATTGTTACGATAGATTTTTAGTAAGAGACCAGGAAATGTGGCAAAGCCTTCACCTGATAAAAGAAGCTTACAAAAAAGTGCAGGAATTTAAAGGTGAAGAAGCAGAAGTTTATCATGCAGATGTACCAGACTATTACCTGCCGGATAAAAAAGATGTTTATACAAAAATGGAAGCGCTTATCTACCATTTCAAAATTGTGATGGGTGAGATTGAAATGCCTGTAGGTGAGGTTTATTCCGCCGTAGAAGGAGCGAATGGCGAACTGGGTTTTTATTTTATAAGCGATGGTGGAAGAACTCCGTACCGGCTACATTTCAGGCGGCCATGCTTTATTTACTACCAGGCATATTCTGAACTTACAAAGGGTGGAATGCTAAGTGATGCGATTATTACTATGAGTAGTTTGAATTTGATAGCAGGCGAGTTGGATGCTTAGTGAATATAAACTTTGAATTTTGATTTATGACGAAGGAAAGAAAGATTGCATTAATTGCAAAAAAATATAGCTTTAAAGAAGCAGAGGAAGCTGATGATAAATACTGGGCAAATGCAAGCACCGAAGAAAGGTTAAAGGAACTAATAGAACTTAGAAAATTGTTTCTTGAAGATGTTCCTACGAAAATGCAGAAAATAGTTTCCAGAAGGAATATTTATGAGCCAGAAGAAAATTAATTTAGAAAAAGATATTCTTGAATTTCTTGCGTTATGTAATAAGCATTCTATAAAATATTTAGTTATCGGCGGTTACGCAGTAAGTATTCATGGTTATCCAAGATATACAAAAGATATTGACGTTTGTATTGAAATGTCGAATATGAATGCTTCAAAAATGGTAGATGTAATTAAAGATTTTGGGTTTGGTTCCCTGAATTTGAAGAAGGAAGATTTTCTAAAAAAAAATTTTATAACTCAGCTGGGTTACCCGCCATTAAGAATTGATATCTTAAACGATCTTGCTGGAGTGAGTTTTGGAGAAGCGTGGAAAAATAAAAAAATAGTGAATATTGAAAAGATACCTGTAGATTTTATCGGTTACAATGAATTACTTCTCGTAAAAGAAAAAGCTGGAAGACCGCAGGATATAGCAGATGTTTATAAGCTTAAAAAAAGGAATAAAATTAAATGACTACCCAATTTTCACAGGAAAAACTAGATCGGGTCAATGAACTGATTTCTCATTATCCTGAAGGCAAACAGAAAAGCGCCTTACTGCCGATACTTCATTTGGCTCAGCAGGAATTTGGTGGCTGGCTCGATGTAAGCACAATGGATTATGTTGCTTCATTATTAGATATTCAACCAATCGAGGTATATGAAGTGGCTACATTTTACTCTATGTATAATATGAAGCCAGTTGGGAAATACGTTTTTGAAGTTTGCCAGACAGGTCCATGTATGCTCAATGGCAGCGATAATATTATTCAATACATCCAGGAAAAGTTGAACATCGGAATTGGTGATACTACTCTTGATGGATTATTTACATTGAAAGTAGTTGAGTGCCTTGGAGCTTGCGGTTATGCTCCTATGATGCAGTTAGGTAAGAATTACCGCGAACATTTGACCAAAGAAAAAGTTGATCAGTTAATTGAAGAATGCATAGCAACTGCTGCTGCAAATAATTAAACCATATTGTTATGAAGTTGGTTCCATATCTCGGCTTTAATGGCAATTGCGAAGAAGCAATCAATTTTTATAAAGAAGTATTCGATGGTGAAATTTTACAATTGGGTAGATATGGTGAATCACCAATGGAAACGTCGGATGAATTGAAGGATAAGATCATGCATGCCAGACTACAGTTTGGCGATACGCTGATTATGTTTTCAGATATGATGGGAGAAAAAGAGGCTGAGGCATGCAGCATGATTAGTCTGTCAATTGATTGTGAAAGTATTGATCAGTTGGAAAAAGTTTTTTGTAAAATGTCTGCAGGAGGAAAGGTAACCATGCCTTTGCAGGATCAGTTTTGGGGAGCAAGATTTGGAATGGTTACTGATAAATATGGCATACATTGGATGTTCAATTGTGAGAAGAAATAAATATTGAGACATGGGAATAACTGTAAAGCGTTTAACTTTTAAAGAACATCGTAAATCAGAAAAATCTATCGATCTTGATTTTTTAATAGATAGCGGGGCTGTTTATAGTTTAGTCCCAGGAAAAATAATGGATGAATTAGAAATTGAAACTTACCGCACAATTCATTTTACAATGGCAGATGGAACAAAAATTAAAAGAAAAGTTGGAAGCGGTTATTTCGAATATAATGGAGAGGAGGCCGGCTCCGGTTATCTATGGTGAAGAAGGCGATGAGCCTTTGTTAGGTGTTACAACATTGAAGAGTTTGGGATTGGTTTTAAATCCTTTCACCAGAGAATTGCATCCAATGAGAATGTTAATGGTTTGATGATGAATGCAAAATATAAATGAAAAGTAATGGAAAACATTATTCCAAAATTAAAAACGGCAAAGGCATATCCTGGTTGTAAACTTTATCTTGAATTTTATGACGGGTTAACCGGGATGATTGATTTATCAAAATGGAAAAAGAAATCAGTTTTTTCTAAATGGAGTAATGAAGCAAATTTTTTAAATTTTAAAATAACAGAAGATAGAAAGATTGAGTGGGAGGAGGATATTGACATGGATCCGGACGCATTCTATTTGGAATTGATTAATAAAACTTTTTCTGAATATGCCGGTGATCAGCAGTTTTTACGGTATTCTCATTAAAATGTATTTTGGTGATCACGCGCCAGCGCATTTTCATGCACAGTATGCTGAATTTTCTTCTCAAATCTCAATATACAGTTTGGGAATTTTAGAGGGATATCTGCCACCAAAAGCATTGGCGTTAGTTGTTGAATGGGCAAGTATTCATAAAGAAGAATTAATTGATAATTGGCAAAATTTAAGTGAAAGTGGAAATGGCATATTTGAAAAGATTGAGCCACTAAAATAAATTTGTTTTTTAAGGCATGAAAAAATTATTATTAGAAAAGGCACATATTGATAACATCCGCGCTTTTGATGTATACCGCCGCGAAGGCGGTTACAAAAGCGTGGAGAAAGCTTTGAAGATGCAGACTTCGGAAGTTCTGGATGAAGTAAAGAAAAGTGGCCTGCGTGGCCGTGGTGGTGCAGGTTTTCCTACCGGCTTGAAATGGAGTTTTCTTGCCAAGCCTGAAGGCGTTGCAAGATACCTTGTATGCAATGCGGATGAAAGCGAACCAGGAACTTTTAAAGATCGCTATCTTATGGAATTCATGCCGCATCTTCTTATAGAGGGAATGATCGTCTCATCATACACGTTAGGAAGCAATGTTTCTTACATATACATTCGTGGAGAGTACGATTGGGTTACGGATATTTTGCAGGTTGCTATTAACGAAGCAAAACAAAATGGTTTCCTTGGTAAAAATATTTTAGACAGTGGCTTCGATTGCGAAATCTATTTACATCGCGGTGCAGGAGCATACATTTGCGGAGAGGAAACAGCCTTATTGGAAAGCCTGGAAGGTAAAAGAGGATTGCCAAGAATAAAGCCACCGTTCCCCGCAGTAAAAGGTGTTTGGGGTTGCCCGACCGTTGTGAATAATGTTGAGACTATTGCGGCGGTTGTGCCAATAATAAATAATGGGGGAGAAGCCTATTCGAAAATAGGTGTGGGGAAATCAACAGGTACTAAGCTTATTTCAGCATGTGGTAATATTAATAAGCCTGGTGTTTATGAAATTGACATGACCATATCGGTAGAAGATTTTGTTTACAGTGATGAATATTGCGGCGGCATTCCAAATGGAAAAAGGCTGAAGGCTTGTATTCCCGGGGGATCATCGGTTCCTATTTTACCAGCTAATCTTTTATTGAAAACTGCTAAAGGCGAAACAAGAATGATGAACTATGAAAGCCTTTCTGATGGCGGCTTTGAAACAGGAAGCATGATGGGGTCCGGTGGCTTCATAGTCTTAGATGAAGATCAATGCGTCGTTCGTCACACGATGACCCTGGCAAGATTTTATCGTCACGAAAGTTGCGGGCAATGTTCTCCATGTCGTGAAGGAACAGGATGGATGGAAAAAATATTTGCAAAGATTGAAAACGGAAAAGGCGAACTGAAAGACATTGACTTACTTTGGGACATTCAAAGAAAGATTGAAGGCAATACAATATGCCCTCTCGGAGACGCAGCAGCATGGCCCGTAGCAGCAGCCATCAGGCATTTCAGGGATGAGTTTGAATGGCACATTTTAAATCCCGAAGAATGTTTAAAAAGAAATTATGGATTGGCGAATTACGCTGATCCTTTGGAAGTAGCAGCGACAGCATAAAAATTTTAATGCAGAAGATAGATAACATAGAAATAAAAAACTTCAAATCTATACGCCATCAAAAAATTGAAGGGTGTAAAAGAATTAATGTTTTTATTGGTTATCCGAATGTGGGGAAGAGTAATATTTTGGA
>JBBPZF010000278.1:0-2529 GCA_038199105.1 Chitinophagales bacterium
AATCACTAAGTTGATTTGGTGAATGTTAAAATTTACTGATAACATATTGAATTAAAGGTATTTGTTTAAATATTTATATGAACGTAGAACAAATTTATACCGGCTGTCTTAGCGAGGCGGCGTATTTTATAGAAAGTAATGGAGAAGCAATTATCATTGATCCGCTGAGAGATACGGATGCATATTTAAAGCTAGCCAGGGAACATGATGCAAAAATAAAATACATCCTCGAAACACATTTTCACGCTGATTTTGTAAGTGGGCATATTGACCTCTCCAAACAGACCGGAGCAACTATCGTTTACGGTCCTGGTACAGAAGCAAACTTTTCTTTTCATCTTGCAAAGGATGGAGAGATTTTTAATGTAGGAAATATAAAAATCGAGGTTATCCATACGCCTGGTCACACACTTGAATCAACCTGTTATCTGTTAAGAGACGAAGATGATAAACCTTATTGCCTGTTTACCGGCGATACGCTCTTTGTAGGCGATGTGGGTCGCCCGGACTTAAGCAGCGGTAATATAACGAGCGCAGAACTTGCCTCGATAATGTATGACTCTATTCAAAATAAATTGATGCCGCTACCCGATGACGTGATTGTTTACCCCGCACATGGCGCCGGCAGCAGTTGCGGTAAAAATATAAGCAGTGAAACTCAAAGCACAATTGGGGTTCAAAAGAAAACGAACTATGCGCTGCAGCCCCAAACACGCGAAGAATTTATTAAAGCGGTTACGTCGGGTCTGAATGAAGCCCCAGCTTATTTCGCGGTAAATGCAAAAATTAATAAAGAAGGATATTTTAGCCTGGAAGATGTAAAAAGGAAAGCGCTCACTCCATTATCGGTAAAAGAGCTTAAAAAGAAAATGAGTGAGGACGTTATCATACTTGATACCAGGAGGTCGGAAGAGTTTAAAGATGCATTTATCCCGGGTTCAATATTTATCGGGCTGGAAGGCCGCTTCGCGGAATGGGCCGGCAGCCTGCTTCCCTTTGATCAAAGAATAATAATGGTCACACAGCAAGGCATGGAAGAGGAAACGATTGTAAGGCTTGCCCGTGTTGGATTTGAAAATGTAGAAGGCTACCTTAAAGGAGGGATTGAAGCATGGAAAAAGGCAGGCGAAATAACCGATATGATAATTGATGTAGAAGCAGATGAATTGGCTATGGACATACCATTTGATGACAATCTAACGGTGCTGGATGTACGAAAACCAAATGAATTTGCAGAAGGCCATGTAGCAGATGCGGTAAATATAAATCTTGCGGATATGACTGACCTTGCATTGATTGCTCAATTTGAAGAAAGCCAAAATCTTTATGTGCATTGCGCAGGCGGCTACCGGAGCTTAATCGCCTGTTCTATTTTAAAAAAGCAGGGCTATCATAACCTGCGGAATGTTGCAGGTGGCTGGGCAAAAATTAAAGAAGAAAAAAGTATTAAAACCGAGAAAGAAGCGAGTGTATTGAATTGATCTTTTACAAAACGATATTTTGCACCAGCTCATCTTTATGCGGATAATCAGTATTAAAATGAAGCCCCCTGCTTTCGTGGCGCAATTGAGCTTCTTTCACAATAAGGTAACCAACAGTAATTAAGTTTCTTACTTCGCAAAGTTGGGGAGATACGGAAGTAGTTTGATATAATTGTTCAGTTTCTACGTGCAAAAGATCAAGCCTTTTCATAGCCCTTTCAAGCCTCACGTTTGTTCTTACAATACCTACATAATCCGTCATCAGCAATTGTATTTCTTTTAAAGATTGCGTAATGAGAATCATCTCTTTTGGGGCGGTTGTTCCTTTGGCATTCCAATCAGGTATGGCATCATTAAACTCAAGTAAGTTGATCTTATTAATTGCATCAAGATAACACCGATGTGCAAAAACCATCGCCTCTAAAAGCGAATTGCTTGCAAGCCGGTTTGCCCCATGAAGCCCTGTGCTTGCACATTCGCCGCAGGCATATAAATTTTTTATGGATGATCTTCCCCATTCATCTGTTTTAATTCCGCCGCAGCTATAGTGCGCTGCCGGCGCAACAGGAATAAATTGCGTCGCCACATCAATGCCAACAGATCTGCATTTTTCGGTAATATTTGGAAAGTGATTAATAAATTTTTCCATATCCATTTGGGTACAATCAAGGTAAACATTTTCAGTACCATTCATCTTCATTTCATTATCAATGGCCCTGGCAACAATATCACGCGGTGCAAGATCTTTTCTTTCATCATAATTTTCCATAAAGGCTTCCCCTTCATGATTTCTGAGTATGGCGCCATCTCCTCTCACTGCTTCTGTAATTAAAAATGCCTGCCCGCTTACGCCTGCTTCATATAAAGCGGTCGGGTGGAATTGTATAAACTCCATATTTTCTATTCTGCCTTTTGCCCTGTACATCATGGCAACTCCATCGCCAGTGGCGATAGAAGGATTAGTAGTTGTGCGATAAACCTGGCCGTTTCCCCCGGTAGCGAGCAAGGTAATTTTAGAACGGATTTTTTCAATTTTATTTGAAACCAT
>JBBPZF010000279.1:0-4672 GCA_038199105.1 Chitinophagales bacterium
AAGCCCTCGTTCGTTTATTATTGCTGTATTAAAAAACAATATATCAATATCAATTATTCTCTCCGCATTTTTGATTGTCCTCACTCTCCCCATTTTTTCTTCAATATCTAAAATGCTTTTCATTGCTTCTTCCGCCGAAAGTTTAGTATTTATTATATGAACCTGGTTATAAAAATCGGGTTGATCATTGTTCCCCCATGCCTCAGTTTCATAAATTAAAGATGAGGCGTTTACGTTTCCTATTTCCTTTTCCAGCCACGATAAAGCACTTCCCAGGTTAACGCGGCGATTGCCCATATTCCCACCAACAAGCACATATAGTGTATTCATAATTAAATTTGCCTTAGCCTTTGGTCCAGGTTTAATGCTTCAATTTCCAGAATCCTAACTTTAGTAAAATCTTTGTGAAGGGAATTAAGTATGAAATTATTTTCCCTCTCAACAATAGCAGAAGGAACCTGCATAACCAAAGATTTATTGTCTTTTAAAAATTCTTCTCCAATCCATTGCGTGTATTCAACATGATTTTTCCAACCTGCTTTTAATTGAGAATTTTTTATTTCACTCAATGGGTTATCAGGAAACTCCAGGGTGATAAGTTGGTAGTCAACCGGATTAATTTTTACGTTTGTCCTGGCAAGTATTTCTAAAATACAAAGGGAAATACTTTGTGAAGTATAGAGCGCTTTCATTCCAACAGGATTCCATCTGCCACCATAGATTGCAGCGCCTTCGCCTGAAATATCATCAGCATATTGAGCAGTGGCCAATCGGTATGCAATCATGCTAATATTCCATGTTCTATACGTCCTAACTGGTTTAAAACTTTGGTAATGCCATCAAAGCTCGCAAGGCAATAAAGGCCAAGCTCTCCATCAATACTATTGGGTTCATCTTTTAGCCAGGTGATAAAATCTTCACCATTACCAAGTAGCTCGCTTCCTTTTTTTATAACTTTATCTATTAATAAAATGCGGTCTATTACACTAAAATTAAATGTGCTGTTATCTTTAGCATAGCGTTGTAAAGTTCTTTCAGAAATATGAAGAATATCAGACCATTCTTTTTGGGTGAGATCAACTTTATCAGCAATTTTTTTAAATTCGTTAAAAGTGAAGTCTTTGGTTATTCGCATTTGCTTTGAAGGATAGTATGCAGTTTCAGGTTCTTCGACTTTCGTAGCCTTTTGATTTTTCTGCAATTCATTTTTGAAACCGATATTTGTTCTTTTTTTCATATACGTCTTTTGTCGTACAAATATACGCCTTTTGTCTTTGGTTTTTCTATTTTTCCCATTTATTTTTTCTGAAATAGTTTTGCCTGCTCCAGGGGATTTTCTTTGGGTAAAATATTAACTGTTTCAAATGAAGCCGTACAGCCAGGCCAGGGCGATGTTTGCAATTTCAAAAGCCAGCCTTATCGCAATTTTTAGAAGCCCATCTGCCGTAATTTTTGGTTTTGCATTTCCATTTATTTTCATACTTGTCTTTGGATTCATTGGCGATAACGGCGGAGCAAGAACTTACAAAATAGCGCTCGCTGATAACATAGATACCGCCAATTTATTATTCAATGCATTCAAGAATAATAAGTCGGTCGTTATAAAAAGATATGCTGATAAAAAGCTTCTTATTACTGATCAACAGAAAGGGAGAATAGCAGGGGTAATAAATATTCAAAAAAGTCGTGGCACCAACCCACCATATATTTTTATTTTAAAAAGCACTACTTCAAGCAACGATCAGTGGCCGCAATTTAAGATCCTTGCAGAGAGCATCATTAACGGTGTGAGCGAAAACTACTATAAAGGAAGGCCGGTATATGCCACCTTCGATTTCGATTATAAAAAAGATGTAGCAGAAATACGCGAATACAAAACCATAGATTTTATACTGCCGGGCCAGCTTGGTTTTTCACTATTAGCATCAGGTGTATTTGGGGTTGCTTTTATGTTTTTTAACCTAAGAAATACCTTGGTTTTAAAAAGATTTTTTGCCACGCCCATCAGCAGGACCTTTATTATTTTGGGTGAAATGTTTAGTCGTGTAATCTTCCAAATGCTTACTGCTATCGTGATTATATTGGTTGGCTATTTATTCTTTGGCTTCACATTGATACATGGCTTCGAAACCTTCATGGAAATGCTTCTATTAAGTTTTATCGGCCTCGTTGTATTTATGGGCTTTGGTTTTATAGTAAGCGGCCTGGCAAAAAATGATAGTACTATTCCTCCATTTGCCAACCTGATTACCTTGCCTCAATTTTTAATTGGTGGTACATTTTTTTCCATAGATGTATTTCCGAAATGGCTACAGCCAATCTCTAACGCGATGCCGCTTACCCACCTGAACAATGCATTGCGGGCTGTTGCGTTTGAAGGCCAAAACCTGTGGGATGTTAAACTCGAAATTGGTATTTTATTACTTTGGGGAATTGCAATTTATGCTGTTGCAATAAAAGTTTTCAAATGGGAATAAGCCGCAAATAAAAAATAACAATCAAGTGCCGCGTCGAAAAATTTTCAACATTACTGCCTTAAATAACTTTCTTCGGCGGCAAGTCAAAAGCGATTGCTTCATGTTCAAAATGCCCTTTATGTGAGCCATCACAAAAAGGCTTGTTTTGAGAAAGGCCACAACGGCAAAAGGAAACAATCTCCCTTCCCTGCAATCCATAATTATCTCCATTTTTGTCCACGATTTCAAAGTCACCCTCCACTTTTAGCGAACCATTGTTATTTACCGTAATTTTTGTTGTAGCCATGTAATTTTTTTGGTCAAAAATAGGGAATAATAAATAAGGGCTTTTCAAGCTTTAACACCTTCTTTCAAGACGCAAATTTTGAGAAGAATAACGTCAGAGAGATTTACATTACGCGCTTTGCTAACATGTTTTTCCCCTAAACTAATATTTTGCCAATTAAAGTATGTCCATCGGTTTATGACGTAAATTCATATTCTTAATTACTTTCCTTTGAACAGGCTCCTGAAAAAGACACTTAAAATTCTGGGAATAATCCTGGGCGTATTGCTGATACTATACTTCATTGCTTTCGCATATATTTCAGCAAATAAGAAATCAATTATAAAGCAAGTAACCGAAGACGTTAGCAAAAAACTTAATGGCAAGGTTACCATTGGCGATGTCGAACTGAGCTTTCTTCGAACCTTTCCGCAAGCTTCTGTACTGCTCAGTAATGTAACCATTACAGACAGTCTCTATCCCCAACACAAGCATGTATTTTTCCAGGCAAAGGAAGTTTTTGCACAATTAGGGATAATTAAGCTCCTCAAAAAACAATCGGCAGTTACCGGCGTGCGTATCGAGCATGGAGCTGTGTATTTATTTACAGATACCTCTGGCTACACAAATACTTATTTATTTCATCCAAAGAAAGATTCGGTTGCAACACAAAAAAGTTCGCCGGAAAAGAATGAATTAAAATCAGTCAAACTGTTAGATGTACGCCTTACCATTGATGACCGGCAAAAAGAAAAATTACAAGACTTGGCTATCAATAGCTTAAATATGAAGTTGGATGATAAAGACTCTTCCGCTTTTATTTTTTCGTCTAAAGCAGATGTGCTGGTTCATACCCTTGCATTTAATCTTGATGCAGGAAGTTTCGTAAAGGAAAAAAAGTTTGAAGGCAAATTTGATTTGAAATATGATAAAAAGTTAAACAAGCTAAGGTTTGATAGTATTGACATAAAATTAGGTGGGCATCCTTTTAACCTTACCGGATCGTTTGATTTAAAGGGCCCTGATCCGCAGTTTCGCCTTAATGTTCACACGCGAAAAATTTCTTATGCATTTACTAAAACGCTTCTTACCGAAAAAATTGCACGGGCATTTGCTATTGCAGATGTAGATAAAAGCATTGATGCTGACGCTTTCATAAATGGCCCGTTAAATGGAGGCGACCCACTCATAAATGCTTACTGGATTATAAAAGATGCTCATCTCAAAACACCTTTCTTCGATTTTGACAAGGCATCGCTGCATGGGTTCTACACTGATGAAGTAACGCCTGGCTTACCACGGCGCGATCCTAATTCCAAAATTATTATCAGTAATTTTTCTGCCGAATGGCATGGCTTACCGGCTACTGCATCAAATATTGAGATACTGAATCTCTATCAGCCCACGCTTATTTGCGACCTGCATTCGGCATTTCCACTTACAAAATTGAATGACATTATTCGCAGTAATTCTGTCCAGCTGCAGTCAGGAGATGGAGCTATAAACCTTACCTACAAAGGGCCGATGAAAAGAAATAATAACACAAACTCTTTTCTGAACGGTGTGATAGAATTTAAAAATGGAACTATATATTATAACCCAAGAGATGTCGCATTGAACGAAGTGAATGGCAGGCTTGCCTTCAGGAACTCGGATGTATTTGTTGAAAATCTTCAATGTGTGGTATTGAAAAATAAAATAGTAATGGAAGGTTCAGCAAAAAATCTGCTTTCATTAGTGAATACCGAGCCGGACAAAGTAAATATAGAGTGGAACATTTATTCGCCCTCGTTAAATTTGGGCGCTTTTACCTATTTACTTAAATCAAGGAAAAAAAATAATTACAAAAAGACGGGTAAAAGTAGCCTCGGAGATATTGCGCAAAAGATTGATGATATACTTGAACGGGGAAGATTGAATGTAAGCCTGA
>JBBPZF010000280.1:0-3393 GCA_038199105.1 Chitinophagales bacterium
AACGACATCATACAGCAGGATGGATATATTGATAAGTTTATCGGCGATGCAATACTTGCTGTTTTTAAAGGTGAGTCTCACCTGGATAGGGCGCTGGATGCGGCGCTTTCGGTGAGAAAACATTTAGACGAGCTACCGGCGCAATCTGAAGTTGCGGGTTTTCAGGCAAAAGTTTCTATAGGCATTGATAGCGGTAAAATGATATCTGGCAATATCGGTTCTGCCAAACTTCGCAGGCTTGACTATACAGTAATAGGCGATGTGGTAAACACAGCGCAGCGACTGCAGGATAAAGCAAAGGCCGGCCAAATACTTATTTCCGAAACGTCATGGCAAAAGGTAAATGAATCATTTATTTGCAAGCCGGTAGAACACATAAATCTGAAAAATAAATCCAAATCACTGATGGTTTATGAAGTGCTTGACTAACGTGAACGGCTAACCTAACAGATCATTAATGGATATGCCTTCTTTTGATAATTCCACCGGAAGCTTCCCGTATCATATTGGCAAAAACAAAAGCCCGGGAATCAATTTCATGTACAAGGTTTTTTAATTTTCGTAGTTCAAGCCTGGTGACAATGGTAAAGATGATGTCAACATCTTCATGTGTATCAAATTTGCCGGGCAAATAACCTCTTTCCCCTTTATAAACAGTAATGCCGCGGCCCAGTTCATTTACCAGTTTGTCTTTTACCGCTTCACTTTGCGCCGAAATAATTGTGACACCAATGTAAGCCTCCAATCCTTCTACTACATAATCAACCGTTTTGGATGCGGTGAAATAAGTAAGAATGGAGTAGAGGGAAACCTCAATTCCGAATTTGAAGGCAGCTATGCTGAATATCACAATATTGATTGCAAGAATTATTTCTGTGATGGTGAAGCTGGTGCGCCTCCACGTGTATAACGCCAGTACTTCTATGCCATCAATAGCACAACCTGCACGCATGGTTAAGCCGACTCCAATGCCAAGGAAAAATCCTCCAAATACCGAGACCAGCAATTTATCATTGGTTATATTTAAATCGGGGAAAAGCATAAAGCATACACCAAGCAACACAACGCAAACAAAAGTTTTCAAAGCATATTTTAGATTTACTGCATAAATACACATTATTATAAAAGGGAGATTTGCTAAGACTATTACATAAGCAAGATTGACATGGTAAATCTCATGTATCAAAAGAGAAATACCCGTGACGCCGCCATCAAAAAATTTATTAGGAACAAGAAATCCTTTTAAGGCAAATGCAGCAACTATCACCCCGATAGAAATTAAAAAAAAATCAGCAACCCAATCGTACTTGCCAAATCGCTGCTTCACTGTTTTATAGCCAAACTCATTTTCTCTTAAGTGTTCTTCATTTTGCTTCACTTTATTACTTAGCTTATTGTTCGCACTTTTTGTAAAATAGCGGTGTGTTTGTAAAAATTTAGATTCAATATTTCGCCAGTCGTTCCGGTCTTTTACCATTCCAGCGGCGTGCATTTCTTTATATAATTTATCGGCCTTGGCAATATAGCTCTCGGTGGCCATGTAATACAAATCTGCATCGCATAGAATCTCAGCAAGCTTGTCAGGCGGCGACTGCGGCATTTTCGTAGCCATGATAAGCCCGCATATTTGAGCAATTTCATCTTTAGAGTATCCAAATTGCGGCAGCGATTCTTCAGCAATTCTGCAGGAGATTTCTTCATGCCCCTGATTAGTTTCTAAATATCCTGCGTCATGATATAAGGCAGCGGTTTTTATAAGAGTGAATTCAGGTTCTAAAATATTTTCCGATTCAGCCAGCAATTGCGCGTATTCCAACACATCTTTTGTATGTGAAGCATTATGATAGTAAAGATTTTTGGGTAATTCATTTTCGAGCTTGTGC
Source organism: Chitinophagales bacterium (assembly GCA_038199105.1). Taxonomy (GTDB): domain Bacteria; phylum Bacteroidota; class Bacteroidia; order Chitinophagales; family Chitinophagaceae; genus Ginsengibacter. The sequence continues at coordinate 1,884 of JBBPZF010000280.1, forward strand.
ATTAAAAATGAATAGGCTTTGTCAAACTGCATGTGAGACTATATCTTAAAATTAGTAATGATAATTTTTAAAAATACTGAATTTGTTTCTCCTGCGGAATTCTGCTTATACAAAAGAGAGAGATGATGAAAAAGAGTGGAAAGATTGATGCAATGTATTTCTCGTCTTACCTGGTAATTTTTGTAATGACTAATATTTCAGTACAGCACGAAGGAAACCCTTCGTTACTCGATTTTGAATAGCCACTCAATATTTAATAAGGCAGTCTCTTATAAAATTACTGGTTCTTCCCGGTCAGGCTCCCGCATGCATTAAAAGTATAAAGCTGTTAAAACCGATGTAATGTTGGTACAATCAATTGTCATGCGGTAATCGAAATTTCGAAAGATCAGGAGTATATTTTCTTTTTCTTTCTAATTCATATTGATAAATGATATCCCCCACTTCTTTAAAGAATGGATAACCAATCTCATCATAATCATATTTGTCATCGTTCAATACACCATTACTGTTTACATAGATAACACCGCTCAGCATGAATTCAACGTTGTTTTTAAAATCGACAATGTAGGCAACATCGGTCAGGAAGCCGTAAGACCAGCCGGGCTTATTAAAGACTCTCATATATGATGGAATAGCCGTACGGCCTGATCTGAACATAAAAAACTTCGTATAGCTGCTGAAATATTCAGATGTATCGTACGATGGAAACTTGCTTTCGTAAGGAAGCTCGGACATGTATTGATACAAAAATTCATAATCACCCTTGGTTAAATTGAAACGTTGTTTCGCAGGAACGGATTTTGGAAATAAAACGGATTGCAAAATTTCACGAAGGTCTTCAAGCGAAATATTATTGTGTGTAGTAAAATCCATTGGAGTATTTATAAGACTATCATGGCTGTCCCAATGTGCTTTTCCCATTAGGATTTTTTTGCTGAAATTAAAAGAGTCCGGGTTATATGCAGACGGCTGTTTATAAAGTAGCTTGCCCTTTTCTACAAACCTTATTGGGTTGGTATGGCGGTTTTTTTCTGCATTCATTGGCACAAAACGCCGCGTTATTCGCACATCATTGTAGCCCATTTGATGTAGCCTTTCATTGATGTGTTGCTGCCCTAAAAACTCGTACAATCTTGTGTAAGCATCATTATCACTTATCAAAAATATTTTTTTTATATACTGCGCAACTGAAGGCAATCTATTGGCGGAAGTACTATCGGCAACAACAGTACTTTGCCCGGACCATGCGCTATCAGTAAGCATTGGCGTGAATTTGTCAACGCCATATTGTTTTAAAGTATTTATTTTTTCCAACGAAAGAAATGCCAATGGCATCTTCACGGTTGATGCGGGATTGAAATAATTTTCCGGTTCAAAATTGAAATAATAATTTTTGAAATGCGGGTTGTTGTCTTTGTCACGGTCAATTTTTGTATAGATCAGCTGGTACCTAAAGCTATCAGGATGTTGTAAAACATTTTTTAACAGCGGTGAGCCTTTTTCCCAT
>JBBPZF010000281.1:0-3814 GCA_038199105.1 Chitinophagales bacterium
TGACGCATTTGCCGTCTCCGCTATGCCCTGTATGCTTTGCTGAAATTAAAAATGACACACTATGATTAAAAGTTATTTCAAAACCGCCTGGCGAAATCTTCTGAGAAACAAAATCTATGGGTGTATAAATCTGTTCGGGCTTGCTATCGGATTAGCAGTATGTATGCTTATCATACTATTTGTAGAGCATGAATCCAGTTACGACAGCTTTCATAAAAATTCAAACAGGATATTTTGGATCCAGGGCAAAATGAAAATGGGGGACGACTCTATATTTCTGCCCAAAATGAGTTATGCTACAGCTTCATTGGTAAAGCAAGCTGATCCGTCAGTAGAAAGTTTTACGCGGCTGATGTATGATTTTAAAAAGCCTGTAGTACAAAATGTACAATCCGCATCACTAAAATTTATTGATGAAAAATTTTTATTTGCTGACAGTAATTTTTTCAATTTCTTCTCATTTAAATTATTGGATGGCAACAGCCGGCAGGTTTTGAAAAATCCTTTTTCGGTTGTGATATCACAAAGCGCATCTCAGAAATTTTTTGGCGGAGAAAACCCTGTTGGTAAAATAATCCGTTATAATAATGCATACAATTTTACAGTAACGGGTGTAGCTGAAAATGCCCCTTCAAACTCAAGTATTAATTATGATTTTATTGCTTCATTATCAAGCATGGCAGCAATTGATGATTATAAACCCATGCTTGAGTCGCAAAGTGTACAACTTGGGGGCTTCTCTACTTATTTTTTATTGAAAACACCTGCGTCTGCATCACGGCTTGAAAAGACGCTGCTGCAACTGAGCCAAAATGCAAACAAAGAAAGTAATGAAAGCTATATTGCAACCTCTTTAATAAGTACTCATTTGTCCGCCAATTACGGCAACAGTATTAACACGAAATATCTTTTTATTTTCCCTTATATAGCAGCGCTTATTTTATTGCTTGCACTCACAAATTATGTAAGCCTTTCCACCGCCCGTTCTTCAGTTCGGGCAAAAGAAATCGGCATACGCAAAGTGATAGGGGCTTCCAGGAAATCTGTAGCCACTCAGTTCTTTATTGAATCTGCAGTTTATACAGGCATTTCGTTTATTATCGCCTGCCTGCTATGCGCATTTTTTCAGCCTGCTTTCTTTTCATTTTTGCAAATAGACATTGATTCATCATTCTTATATAATCCTTACCTGCTTTCATCTTTTGCAGCATTGTTTGTTGTAACAGTAATTCTTGCTGCCATCTATCCTTCCGTTTTACTTTCTGCTTACAAACCTGTAGAAGTATTGTATGGTAAATTCAGCAAAAGCGGCGGCGTAAGCGTGAGAAAATTTTTCACCATTTTCCAGTTCGCCATTTCAGTTGTGTTGATTATTTGTGGTATCGTCATCAGTAAACAGATCAATTATATAAAAAATACTGACACCGGCGTGAGCAAAGAAAATATTGTAATGATACCGTTTGCGCCATCCATCGGAAAACATTATCCCGCTTTCAAGACTGAAACTGCATCGCTTTCAGGAATAGGCCAAACTACCACAGCAAATCATCAGATGTATAAAGGGCATGATATATATTTCGCAAAAACATACCATACGAAAACAGATGTTTCCGTGTCGGTATTAAATGTTGATGAAAATTTTACCAACGTGCTTCATTTAAAATGGAAGAAGCCCCCTGCTGATCCGCAGTATATACAAAACAATTCAATGATTATTAATGAGGAGGCCGTATCAAAACTTGAACTTGGTGCAGCGCCATTGCAAAAACAAATAAATCTCGGCAATCAATCTTTCAACGTGGCAGGCGTTTTAAGAGATTTTAATTATGAAACGCTGCAAAGCAAAATAGGTGCATTATGTCTTTTTATTTCAACAGATACACTTTCACGCTGGGGCAACGAAGGCGGATGTTTGTTTGCAGCAATAAAGCCACATACCAATGTTCACAATTTAATTCAGCGAATCAGCAGCAGTTATGAAAAGTATGATAAAGAAACACCTTTTCAATACTCGTTTATGGATGAGGCGTATAACGATTTGTACCTATCGGAGGAAAGGCTTTCAAAGATTCTTATTGTGTTTACAACGCTGACTGTATTGATCGCCTGTCTTGGTCTGTTTGCGCTTGCAACATTTATGGCGGTACAACGCACTAAAGAAATAGGTATTCGTAAGGTGTTAGGCGCCTCTGTGATGCAGGTTGCTTCGCTTCTTTCTAAAGATTTTATAAAGCTGGTATTGATCGCTGTTTTATTTGCTGCGCCAATGGCCTGGTGGCTAATGAACAAATGGCTGCAGAATTTTTCTTACAGAACGGTATTTAGTTGGTGGATTTTTATTGCAGCCGGTTTACTTACTATTTTATTAGCATTGATCACCATAAGTTTCCAGGCTATAAAAGCGGCAATAGCTAATCCTGTTGAGTCTTTACGAACAGAGTGAGCCAAATGAAATCCCGATTATTTCGGGATGAAGAGTTTGAGAACGGAATAAGCCCCTGGCATAACAGGTGAAATGTATGTATCAAATAACAAATCAAAGTTTAGATTTTATGCTAAAAAGCTATATTAAAATTGCCTGGCGCAATATTATCAAATACCGTTTTCATTCACTGGTAAACATCGGTGGGCTTGCCATTGGTATTGCATTTGCATTTATAATCGGTGCCTACGTATGGAGCGCTTTAGAAGTGAATAGCTCGCTTAGGAATGAGGGCAATCAATATATTATACAAAGCCGTTATGGCAACGACCCTACCCTATCGCTTACTACAATTGGGAGTCTTGCAAAAGCATTAAAAGAACAATATCCAGATTTGGTTGCTAACTATTATCGCTGGGATGGTATTACATCAACCGTATCAAAAGGTGATAAACATTTCCGGGAAGGTATGCAGATCAATGACAGTACTGTTTTTTCCATGTATGGTTTTCCTGTTGTGTATGGCAATGCTCAAACAGCCTTTGATGATCCTTTTTCTGCCGTAGTCACCGAAGAAATTGCAATGAAATATTTTGGTAAAACAGATGTCATCGGGCAAACAATTACTATTGATAATTTCTCCGGTGGCAAACATGATTTCATGATTTCGGCTGTACTAAAATCATTGCCGGATGATTCCGTAACAAAAATTAATGATAATAATATCAACGGAATTTTTTTGCCACTTGCTTCTGTAAACTTTTTTAACAGGCAGGTTGATAGTTGGCTCAATACCTCGATCGTTAGCTATGTTGAACTTCAAAAGGGTATTAAGCCGAAGCAATTGGAACAACCCATTCGCTATCTCATTCAGCATAATACGGATTTCATTAATTAAAGCTGGGTTACATTTATGAAACAGGTGATATTGAAAAGAAAAGAGAGATAATTAGTTCGATATACCCTAAAAAATGGTTTTTGACGGATTTACTCTTCGAACTAATCGTATCAATGAAGCGGCACATCTAATATACAATCTGGACAATGGTTTGAGTGAAAATAAAAACAGGACAAACCAGAATAATTCCAGCTTGTCCTGTGAGGTCGGGATGACAAGATTCGAACTTGCGACCTCTCGCCCCCCAGACGAACGCGCTACCGGGCTGCGCTACATCCCGAAAAATCTTTGCAAATCTAATAGATTTTATTAGAAATAATTATGAATGAATCAATACCATTTCTACATAAAAAAGCTTCGAACCTTTAAACGATTTCGAAGCTGTAATATAAGAGATAAAATAATTACACTTAATTACGGAGTAATAACACCGTTCTGGATATACTTTATATGCACTGCCTTACTTGAATCGGTAGCGTTCGGCACACCGGTAA
>JBBPZF010000282.1:0-3249 GCA_038199105.1 Chitinophagales bacterium
AAACGAAACTTTCTCCCTGAATGCTGCAATTATATTTTCAAGTACAACGGACGATCTTAATGGCCTGCGGTATTCTATGGCCTGTATCGCCGTAAGCAATTCAATGGCCAATACCCGTTCCACATTGTTTATCACACGCATACATTTTGTTGCTGCATTAGCGCCCATGCTTACATGATCTTCCTGGTTGTTAGAAGATGAAATAGAATCAACGGAAGCCGGCGTGCACAATTGTTTATTCTCGCTTACGATGCCCGCAGCAGTGTATTGCGGAATCATCAGGCCGGAATTCAGGCCCGGATTTTTTACAAGGAAAGGTGGGAACGCACGGTCGCCGCTCAGCAGTTGATAAGTACGCCGTTCAGAAATACTGGCGAGCTCGCTCATGGCAATTGCCAAAAAATCCAAACCTAACGCCAACGGCTGCCCGTGAAAATTTCCACCGCTTAAAATAAGATCATCATCGGGAAAAATGTTTGGATTATCTGTTACAGAATTGATCTCTTTTAAAAAAGTATTTAATACAAATTCAAATGTGTCTTTTGTAGCACCATGCACTTGCGGCATGCAGCGAAATGAATAAGGATCCTGTAAACGTCCTTTTTGCAAAGCTTCTATTTCACTGCCTTGAAGTAGCTTCCTCATTTCAGCAGCCACAGACACCTGGCCGCTATGGTCTCTTATTGAATGCAGCTTTTCATTCAGGCAATCGTGATTACAATTAAAAGCATCAAAAGAAATTGCTGCGATTACATTCGCCCATTGAAGAAATTTTTCAGATTTAATAAGCGCACACATTCCATAAGCGCTCATGAATTGTGTGCCGTTAATAAGCGCAAGGCCTTCCTTACTTTGCAGGTCAATAGCCTGCCAGTCATTATTTTTCAAGACTTCTGACACAGGCATTTTATCTCCCATTACTCTCACTTCGCCCATACCAATCAATGGAAGGCAAAGATGACTTAGTGGTGCAAGATCACCAGACGCTCCCAGTGAGCCTTGAGTATATATCACCGGCAGCACATTGTTATTATACATATCCATTAGGCGCTTCACCACTTCTATACCTATGCCTGAATATCCATAGCTAAGTGATTTTATTTTCAGCATCATCATTAGCCGCACGATTTCTTCCGGCACTTCTTCGCCCATGCCGCAGGCATGCGACAGCAGCAGATTGCTCTGCAGTATGCGCAATTGCTTTCTATCTATTTGTACGTTTTGTAAAAAACCAAAACCGGTATTAATACCATAGAAAAGCTCATCAGATTTTTCCAGTTTCTCATCGAGATAAAGCCGGCATTTTGATATCGCTTCATGCGCTGAAAATGTAATTGATATAAGTTGTTCGTATTCCAGGAAATGTTTTACCTGCTGAAAAGTAAGTTCACTTTTATCAAGCGGGAGATAGTTATAACTCATGACTCAAATGTAGAGAAAAAAGGCCTCCCAACCCTCCTCCTCCAAAGGAGTCCATTCGGACAAAGGAGTCCATTCGGACAAAGGGGGCTTGTAAATCTCAATGCGATAATTAATACCTCACTGTATTGAAGTTTACAATTAAACATGTTCAGTTAACTTTATAGCTTTAATAAACACTATTTCCCTTCACATTTACCTTGTTTATTTCTTATGAAAAATATTTTCGTTTTACTCCTTCTGGTTTGTGCAAACGTGCATGCACAAGAAATAAAAATCTTAAACACAGGAACTAATACTTCCATCCGCGGCTTAAGCGTGGTTGATGACCGTATCGTTTGGGTAAGTGGAAGCAATGGTATGGTGGGTCGCTCCCTTGATAGTGGTAATACGTGGAAATGGATACAGGTGAAGGGTTTTGAGAAAACCGACTTTCGCGATATAGAAGCTTTTGATGAAACACAAGCGGTGATAATGGGTATTAGTGAACCGGCCTATATTTTAAGGACGATTGATGGCGGGGAAAACTGGAAAGTGGTTTATGAAAATAAAACAAAAGGAATTTTTCTCGATGCGATGGAGTTTTGGAATATACAAAGTGGTATCGTAATCGGTGATCCTATCGATGGAAAGTTTTTTATAGCACGCACTTTTGATGGTGGCAATTCATGGCGAACAATTCCGGAAAAGAATAATCCAATTGCTGACAGCGGTGAGGCCTGCTTTGCCTCAAGTGGAACAAACATAAGAAAGCTTGGAAATGATGCTGCCTGTTTTGTTACCGGTGGCTTGCGTTCAAGATTATTTGTAAAAGATAAAAAAATTGACCTTCCAATTTTACAGGGAAAAGAAACGACAGGTGCTAATTCAATTGCTTTAAAAAATAAAAAAACATTTATTATTGTTGGTGGCGATTTTAATGCCCCGGCATCATCCGACAAAAATTGTGTACTAACAAAAGATGCCGGAAAAAACTGGAGTTATCCTTCTACCCCACCACATGGCTACAGGAGTTGTGTAGAGTATCTTGAAAAAAATAAATGGATTACCTGCGGGCTTACCGGCGTTGATGTATCTAACGATAACGGGCACACGTGGAACCTGATCTCGAAAGAAAGCTTTCATGTTTGCAGGAAAGCGAAGAAAGGCAAGAGTGTTTTTTTAGCAGGGAATAGAGGAAAGATTGGGAAACTTCAATCTCCATAGATTTTTCGACGAAGGCTTTTGAGAGTATTCAAACTTATCTCGGCTAATGAGAGCCTGCAAATTCATAAATCACTTCGACAAAAAGATCAAAATCTCTCCCGTTTGAATTTCTTGCTTTCCAAATATCAAAGGCTGAACCTCCAGCGAGTTCGGACTTAAGTGATAATCCGCTAATGCCTAAAATTCTCATTATTGCATATTCATCTCCAACAGTAACAACTTTTAAAGTATGGTCTTTGTATTCGCCATTGCCATGATCTAAAATAGAAGCAGTTAACAAATCAAGTTTTGCTTTTACAAAATTCACTTGATCTGTTATACCAAGTTTCTGATAACATATAAAAAGCAGCGAAAGAATCTCAAGGTTTGCGGGGTCTGACTTTAAAATCTCTTCTCCTTTTGGAATAGCTTGTTTATATTTTTTCTTAGAAATTAATTTTGTAAAATCTATTATATCGAAATCAATTCTATACGGTTTATAACCAGTTTTGAACAACTTTCCATAATAAATTATTGTTCCTTTTATAATGTCAAGTCCGGAAGGGCTTTGATTAAATTCTTTAATTAAAGAATTGTAGGAAAAATCGGAAATGGTATCTAATGATGCTCTTTTTATTCCTTCTA
>JBBPZF010000283.1:0-3373 GCA_038199105.1 Chitinophagales bacterium
ATGTAATTTATAATTTCGAGGACACTGATCAGATAGATAAGAGTGATGTAAGGAATATAACAGAGATAATAATTTCAGGAAATAATCTCTATTCTTTTAACTTGGATGACATCCCGGACGACCAGGATAAAATTGTAATCGCCGCTACAGCATTAACCAGTACAAATAATGAAAGTGACCTTAGCAGGTATATTTATCTCGAAAGGAAAGCTAACGGCTGGCATGTAATTCCTGTTGAAAATAATAAATAACTAAGAATTGGATTTTTTGAAGAGCGGGAAAGTTTTTCCCTTTCTTAACAAGCTAAATTTATTTCAGGCTATTAATAATACTTTCCTTATCCTGCGGAATTCTTTTCAAAACCAAACTGATTTCTTCGGCCATATTGCTTTTCCTGTTTAAGATAAGTTGCAACGCTACTTGCTTTTTATCTTTTATTTCGTCATCAGTGCTCACCTGCTGTGTATCATTTTTCATACCTAATACCATTTTTTTCAAATCTTCATCCGCATCTTTTGAGGCCTGCACCATTATAAGTGTTGTGATACCCGCAATGTTTTCATCATTCATGTTTTTAAGCAGGCGGTTGTTGCGAAGCGCTTTAAAAAGGCTATCCGCATTCGCATGCCTGTTTTTTAAAGTCATCGCTGACTGTGTAATCAAATTTTTTACTGAAGGATTTATGACGGGCATAGCCTTGTCAAAAAATTCATTCGCCTCCGGTGGCATTGCTGAATGAACCTGTGATTTGGTTTGAAGGGAAAAGACAATGCAAAGTGAGAGTAGAATTTTTTTCATATCATTTTTTTAGCATTGATAGAATTTTTACAGAAGGTAGCCTATGCTACAACGAAGAACTCTTCAAAAAATTGGATGGGGTGGGTATTTATTTTTAAATTTTTAAATATCTGGTAATTGCCTTGCTCCAATTGAGGTTGGCATAATATTCCTTCCATAAATATTATTATAAAAATAAAAAAAAATAAAGTGAATACAAATCCTAAGTTAAAAGGCCAAAGTGCGCTGGTAACCGGCGCTAACAGTGGTATAGGGATGGCAGTCGCAATTGCAATGGGCAATGATGGCGCAAATGTAGTAGTGAATTATGTTACCCATCCCGAGGTGGCGGAAGAGGTGGTGCAAACTATTAAAAACAATGGCGGCGATGCAATTGCCATAAAAGCAGATGTAAGTAAAGAAGATGAGGTAATTAGTATGTTTCAGCAAATGTTTGACAAATATAGCACCATAGATATATTGGTAAATAATGCCGGATTGCAAAAAGATTCATCATTTGAAAATATGTCCCTTGCTGACTGGCAACTGGTGATTAATGTAAACCTTACCGGCCAGTTTTTATGTGCACGTGAGGCAGTGAAAGAATTTCTGAAAAGAGGTGTTATTGAAGATCGAAGCCGTGCAGCCGGGAAAATAATTTGTATGAGCAGTGTGCACGAGGTTATTCCGTGGGCTGGTCACGTGAATTATGCAGCGAGTAAAGGAGGAATAAATATGATGATGAAAAGCATGGCGCAGGAACTCGCTCCAAAGAAGATACGCATCAACAGCATTGGCCCTGGTGCCATACAAACACCTATTAACAGGGCCGCCTGGGAAACCCCTGAAGCGCTGCAAAAATTGCTTAAATTAATTCCTTACCAACGTATTGGGCAGCCCGAAGATATTGGTAAAGTTGCCGTGTGGCTCGCCAGTGATGAAGCTGATTATATTACCGGAACAACCATCTTTGCAGATGGAGGAATGCTTTTATACCCGGGCTTTTCAACCAATGGCTAAAGAGTTTTGTTTTATAAATAAAGCTGCTACTCTTACTGTTTAATTGTAGCCGTAAAAATATCATAGTAAAGAATGAATACAGAAGAGCATAAAAGATTAAGAGAGAACGCCGGGAAAGACATTCCGCTTGAGTTGTGGGGGCCGTATGTAAGCGACAGGCAATGGGGCACGGTAAGAGAAGATTACAGTGAAAATGGAGATGCCTGGAATTATTTTCCGCATGAGCATGCAAGAAGCCGCACTTACCTGTGGGGAGAAGATGGATTGGCGGGCATTTCAGATTTGTATCAAAATTTGTGTTTCGCAATTGCGCTATGGAATGGCAAAGATCCCATTCTGAAAGAAAGGCTTTTTGGCCTGAGCAACGGCGAAGGAAATCACGGTGAGGATGTAAAAGAATTATATTATTACCTTGATAATATTCCGACCCATTATTACATGAAGTACCTGTACAAATACCCGCAGGCTGAATACCCTTATAGCGATCTCATAAATAAAAACGCACGCCTCGATAAAGAAAGTCCTGAATATGAAATTTTGGACACAGGTATTTTTAGTGAAAATAAATATTTTGATGTATTTGTAGAATATGCAAAAAATAACAGCGAGGATATTTTCATAAAAATAGAAGTCATAAACAGGGGAAATGAAACAGCTCCCCTAACGGTGCTGCCTACCCTATGGTTTTATAATAAGTGGCAATACGAAGGTGATCTGGAAAAGCCATCGCTCGATCTTGTAAACAATGAATGCGTACAAGCGGTCCAAAGAAATTTAGGTAATTATTATCTCTATTTTCCTGAAGCAAATGATTTGTTCTTTACGGAAAACGAAACAAACTTTAAAAAGCTTTTTAACCGGGAAAATAAAACAGCATTTGTGAAAGATGCCTTTCACGAGGCAATTATTGATGGGAAAAATGTGGACGCACTTAGAAATAAAAAGCAGGGAACCAAATTTTCACCGGTCTACCATTTAGAAATAGGGCCTGGGGAGGCTAAAATAATTTACCTGCGTCTTTGTAATGGAAGAACAGAAGATGCTTTTCCTGAAAATTTTGAAAAGATATTTGACCAGCGAATAAAAGAAGCAGATGAATTTTATTCAGCAATATGTAAGCGTCATTGTAATGACGATCAAAAAAATATTCAGCGCCAGGCGTTTGCCGGACTACTATGGAGTAAACAATATTATCATTATGATGTGGAGCGCTGGTTAAACGACAGCGATGGAATAACACCTGTAACTGAAGAAAGAAAAAATGGCCGCAATCATTTATGGAAATACCTGAAAAACCAGGATGTAATGTCAATGCCTGATAAATGGGAATATCCGTGGTATGCAGTATGGGATACGGCATTCCATTGCATCGCTCTTGCAGTGGTTGATCCTGTTTTTGCAAAGCACCAATTGCTGCTGCTTATGCGTGAGTGGTACATGAGTCCGCAGGGACAGTTACCCGCTTATGAATGGGATTTTAACGATGTAAATCCCCCAGTACATGCATTTGCTGTGTACCAGGTTTACCTTACTGAAATAAAAATTTATGGAAAAAATGATATTGAGTTTTTGAAAA
>JBBPZF010000284.1:0-3455 GCA_038199105.1 Chitinophagales bacterium
CGCAAGGGTGGGCGACTGCACCATTGGGCCAACTTGCCGAATTGAATCCGCGGCATCTCAAAGAGCTCGATGATTCTTTGCCAATCTCGTTCGCACGAATGGCCGCGCTTAGCGAAACAAAGCCTGAGTTTGAAGGTGATTATACTATTGTTCTTTTCTCTCTCCTAAAACCTCTTAAAGAATCCCCAGACAATTTAGGAAAGAAATTAGGCGATCTTATTTTGAAAAAAAATACCGGCTTCTTTTCAGGATACAACATCATAAAAGGGTTTCTTAATCTTAGTGTAAAAGACGATGCATTAACCGCTTTGTTGCAAAAGAATTACAATGATATTTGTTTTGGGAAAAAATCATTGAGCCACAAGAAGGTGATGGTAGAATATTCGTCACCCAATACAAATAAACCTTTGCATCTTGGTCACCTGAGAAATATTTTTTTAGGATGGAGTGTTTCAGAAATTTTGAAAGCCAATGGAAATGAAGTGTATAAATCAAGCATTGTAAATGACCGCGGTATTCATATTTGTAAGAGCATGATCGCCTGGCAACAATTTGCAAACGGCGCTACTCCTGTGTCAACAAACACAAAAGGTGATCATCTTGTCGGAGATTATTATGTAAAATTTAATGATGAATATAAAGAAGAAGTTAAGGAGTTGATAAGCCAGGGCATTGAGAAGGGACAGGCAGAAAAGGAAGCGCCTATCATGAAAAAAACTCAGCAAATGTTGCTTGACTGGGAGAATGGAAAGCCCGAAGTGATGGAGCTTTGGAAAAAAATGAATGGCTGGGTGTATGATGGTTTTGATATAACCTATAAAAGGCTGGGAGCTGATTTTGACAAAACATTTTACGAGAGCAATACTTACTTACTGGGAAAAGATTTTGTGCAGGAAGGATTGAATAACGGCACGTTTTATACAAAGGATGATGGAAGTGTGTGGATAGATCTTTCTGATGTGGGGCTTGATGAAAAGTTGTTGCTAAGAGGTGATGGTACTTCTGTTTATATCACGCAGGATATAGGGCTGGTAAAACAAAAATTTGAAGAATATAATTTAGATAAAAGCATTTATGTGATCGGCGATGAACAGATCCATCACATGAAAGTATTAAAAGAAATTTGCCGCAAGCTTGGGATGCCGTTTGCAGATAAAATTATTCATTTAAGCTATGGAATGGTTGAGCTTACCACTGGTAAAATGAAAAGCCGCGAAGGAACTGTAGTGGATGCGGATGACCTAATAGACGAAATGGTTGACACCGCAAAACAACATACGGAAGAGCTCGGCAAAGTGAAGGATTTTACGGAAGAAGAATTGAAAGAATTATATGAGACATTAGGATTGGGTGCAATGAAATTTTACTTATTGCGGGTTGATCCAAAGAAGCGCATGGTTTTTAATCCAGAAGAAAGTATAGACTTTCATGGCTTCACCGGGCCTTTTGTGCAATACACTTATGCAAGAATTCGTTCAATTTTAAGAAAGATTGGGGAACCTGTGTCAATGGTCAATGGTCAATGGTCAATGATTGCAGATCAAAAATTATTTCCTCTTGAAAGAGAACTTATCATCTTCCTGGAAAAGTATTCTAACGTTATTGCGCAGGCAGCCGAAGAACTCAACCCATCAGTAATTGCAAATTATGTTTTTCATTTAGCGAAAACATTTAATTCATTTTACACAGAACATTCCGTTGCCAACGCAGAAAGTGAAGAGAAGAAAATACTTCGTGTACACGTTGCCGTAATGACGTCCACTGTAATAAAAAGTGCTATGCAATTGTTGGGGATAAGCGTACCGGAAAGAATGTAATAACCTTCTATTGAAGTCTATAACTCCCTACACAACAATGTTGTAAATACTGCGTTTAAGTATCGCAGTTATATTGCCAAAGTGTTAATTAGTTTCATAAAACGCTTTTAAAACTTCAATGCCCTATATTTGCAAACAATTATATACTCCTACTTAGCAGACTGGATTTTCTTCCCCACAGGTAAAAGCTCATCAAGTCATAGGTTCTGAGCATATTCGAAAAAACAAACTTCACTTATCATTTTTCGATCCGGGGAAGTTATCATTTACATTAAAATAACACATTTTGAATTTCAAAGAATTGCATTTAATTGCGCCTATATTAAAGGCACTTGAAGAAGAAGGCTACACTCAGCCTACTCCCATACAGGAACAAGCTATACCAGATGTTTTAAAGGGAAAAGACTTATTGGGCTGTGCCCAAACAGGCACCGGTAAAACAGCCGCTTTTGCTATACCTATTTTGCAAAATTTATTTTTGCAGAGAAACCATGAGGTTGGCAACGACAATATAAAAGCATTGATACTTACACCGACACGCGAACTCGCTATACAGATAGATGAAAGCTTTGCCGCTTATGGAAAGCATACAGGTATAAGGCACACGGTTGTTTTTGGCGGCGTGTCTCAGTACCATCAAACAAATCAATTGCGTAAGGGCATAGATATATTAATTGCCACACCCGGCAGGCTACTTGATTTGGTGTCACAAAGATTTATTGACTTGCAATACATAAAAATGTTTGTATTGGATGAGGCAGATCGCATGCTCGATATGGGATTTATTAATGATGTAAAAAAAGTAATTGCCAGGCTTCCGCAAAAAAGACAAACATTATTTTTCTCGGCAACTATGCCTGATGAAATTGCCAGGCTCTCTTCATCCATATTAACGAACCCGGTGAAGGTAGAAGTAACACCTGTCTCTTCCACCGCCGAAAATGTTGATCAATCCATTTATCTTGTGGAAAAGGGCGACAAAAAAGAATTATTAATTCATCTCTTAAAAAACAGCGCAATTCAAAGTGCACTTGTCTTTACAAGAACAAAATATGGCGCAGATAAAATAGCAAGGGAGTTGTATAGGGCAAAAATAAGCGCTGATGCTATTCATGGAAATAAAACACAGTCTGCACGCCAGAAAGCATTGACCAATTTTAAAGAAGGAAAAATCAGGGTTTTAGTCGCCACTGATATTGCCGCAAGAGGTATTGATGTTGACGACCTTACTCATGTAATAAATTTTGAGTTACCAAATATTCCTGAAACTTATGTTCACCGCATTGGCCGTACAGGCCGCGCTGGTGCATCAGGTACTGCATTATCATTTTGCGATATGGAAGAAAGAGCATTTCTCAGGGACATTCACAAATTAATAGACCAGACGATTCCTGTAATAGAAGATCATCCTTATGCAAGTGAGCTGAAATTTGTACAAACGCCAACGGTACAAAAAAATCCATTGCAACGCAGGCCTGCTTCTCATAGCGGATTTAGAAAGGCAAGAAGCTGGAGCCAGGGAAGAGGAAGATAATACTTCGATAAAAGCCGCTGTACAATTTTCTTTTTTTACCGGCAAATAAAATTGGTGCGCAATTTGAAATTTGATTTCCTTTACAAATGATTTCAAATTTTTAA
>JBBPZF010000285.1:0-3240 GCA_038199105.1 Chitinophagales bacterium
AATATTGGAAAAAGGAACATCAGAGGAATCTCTTCTAACAAACCGCCGTGTACCGAACGGTACGCTCGGTGGTGTGAGAGGACTGGTAGCCATCTAATGGCTACCTTCCTACTCGTTTTTAATATACTCCATCTCTTTTTTATAAATACCAGCTATAGTTTAAGGAATTATTATTTAATAAGTTAGCTGATTTCCGTATCCATAATTTTGGTAATTTTAAAAAACCCTAATTTATGTTATGGAGAAAATTTAACGGAGACGCTATTGACCTTCCCATTAAAAGCGCAGTTGAAAAAGCCATTCAAAAAGAAACTGCAGCTGGTTTCAAATTAAAAGTTTGCATAGGTACTGACAGCCAGGTAAAAGGCAGCGATACCGAATTTGCCACAGTAATTGTTTTTCTGCGTGAAGGGCGTGGTGGATTTATGTTTATTCACAATGATAAAACAAAACATCAGTACAGCATTAAAGAAAGGATGCTCGTGGAAGTGGCGAAAAGTATTGAAATCGCTTATGAACTTTGCGACCTGTTCACGCTATATGATGTGGATATGGAAGTTCATGCCGACATCAATACCAATCCGCACTTTAAAAGCAATGAGGCATTGCGTGAAGCAATGGGTTACATCCTGGGGATGGGCTTTGCTTTCAAAGCTAAACCAGAAGCCTTTGCCAGCAGCAGTTGCGCAAACAAGATGGTGAACTAATTTTTTTATTACACTGACTAACACGAATTACAATCAATTTATTATTCGTGTCATTAAGATAATTCGTGCTGCAATCTCAATCATTTTTTTATTGCACTAATTGGTTAAGGATGACACGGGTTGTATCAATTTATTATTGGTGTAGTTAGAGAAAATTATTGGCATTCTTAAAATCACTATTCAACTCAGAAATTAAATCCAGGATCTTTTCTTTCCCTGTTTTCTTCACAGCGCTTGTTACAAAAAGCTGCGGCAAAAACTGTTGTGTTTCCCTAAGCCTTTCCAGGAATGATTTTATATTTTTATTCACCACCCGCTGATTTTCTTTGTCTGATTTGGTGAACACAAGCGTAAATGAAATTTTCCACAATGCAAGCTTTTGTATAAACTCTATATCTATTTTTTGGGGTGAATGCCGGGAGTCAATTAACACAAAAACATTGACGAGATTTTCTCTTTTGCGAAGATAATTTTCAATCATCTGCTCCCATCTTCGCCTGCTACTTTGCGATATTTTTGCAAAGCCATAACCTGGCAAATCCACCAGGTACCATTTTGTTTCTTTGTATTCGCCGGACACACGTACACTTACTATTTCAAAGTGATTAATCATCTGCGTTTTACCGGGAGAGTTAGATGTTTTGGCAAGTTTCTCATTAGTGCAAAGCATATTTATCAGCGAAGATTTTCCCACATTGCTCCTGCCGATAAAGGCGTATTCTGCCTTGTCAGGTGCAGGGCATTTCTCGAAAGACGGACTGCTGATAATATATTCGGCTTTTTTTATGTGCATGTAATTTGCAATATACAATAAGAAAAAACCATTGCTGTGCGGGCAGCGTAAATGAAATCTAAAATAAAAGTGAAAGAATGGTTAACGCAGTATCTTATTGGGGCAAAAAACTATCTTTGGTTTAATGAACACTTATAGTCACGATGCAGTAGTGCCTTTTCGCAATTCACCTGAAAGCAAAAAAAAACAGGTGGAAAATATGTTCAATAAGATCGCTTTCCGGTATGATTTTCTAAACCGATTTTTAAGTGCCGGCATTGATAAAGAGTGGCGAAAAAAAGCAATCAGGCAACTTGTATCATTACAACCAAAAACGATTCTTGATGTGGCGACAGGAACCGGAGATTTTGCAATTACCAGTTATAATATTTTGAAACCGGAGAAGATTACGGGTATTGATATTAGCGATGGAATGCTGGATATAGGAAGAAAAAAAGTAGAAAAACTAAAGCTTGAAAAAAAGATAGAGTTGTTAAACGGCGATAGCGAAGCAATTTTGTATGATGATAACTCGTTTGATGCTGTAACCGTAGCTTTCGGTGTGCGGAATTTTGAGGATCTCGAAAAGGGGTTATCCGAAATTTACAGGGTTTTGAAGCCCGGTGGTAAATTAATAGTTCTTGAATGCTCCAGGCCTTCTTTACCAATAATAAAGAATCTCTATAATTTTTATTTGAATTATATAACGCCAAAAGTTGGCAAATTAATATCGAAAAATAAAGATGCCTATCAATACCTGAATAATTCTGTACAACAATTCCCGGAGAAAAAAACATTCACTCACATTTTAAACCAACTCGGCTATAGACACGCTTTCTACAAAACATTGACTTTAGGAATATGCACCATTTATTGCGGCGAAAAATAATTTTACTGGTACTGTCATTCGTGTTTTGTTCTACTGCGGCCATGGCACAAGTTGAACATGTAATCAACCAGGAAGATCATGATGATAAGCCTTATCATTTTGGTATCAACCTTGGGTTGAACAAATCACATTTTTCATTTACTCATCACCCGGAGTTTTTAGAGCGTGATACCATCATGGATGTGGAGAGCATCAACAGTACCGGTATTAATCTTGCCTGGCTGGTAAACTTTCGAATGAGTGAACATTTCGATCTGCGCCTGCATCCGCTTGACCTTACTTTTTCGGAGAAAGCTTTTTTATATACAGAAAATTATTCACCGGATACTATAGTTACAAAAAAGGTGCAGTCTATTACGCTGAGTTTTCCGGTGCACATTAAATTCAGCAGCGATCGTATAAGAAATTTTAAAGTCTATACGATCGGCGGTGCAAAATTTGACTATGACCTTGCAAGCAATGCCGGTGCAAGAAAAGCGGAAGATCTTATAAAATTAAAACGCTCTGACCTGAGCCTGGAAGTGGGCATGGGCTTCCATATTTATTTTCCTTACTTCGTATTATCCCCGGAAGTAAAGCTCAGCAGCGGTCTTGCGAACCTGCACAGCCGCGATCCGGATCTGCGTTATTCAAATGTGATTGATAAGATCAATTCAAAAATGATTACGTTTTCATTGACAGTCGAGTAGGGACAGGTCGTGTACGGACAGGTCGCGATCTGTCCCTACGATCTCCAAAAAAAATTACCTTTCGAAAAAGGCCGGTGACGTTGCTGTATTAATTAAATAAACATTTTAGTTTGCTATACAGGGCTGATACAAACATTTCGCGTACGGACAGGTCGCGACCTGTCCCTACAAATCAAAAAAAAA
>JBBPZF010000286.1:0-3891 GCA_038199105.1 Chitinophagales bacterium
CGACCCTGCGGTTGCCTACAATAACAATATGCTTTCCCTGTTGACCGCTTTCTATTAAAAGCAATGGTTCACCGGGATAAAAGTCATAAGTTCCTATGGAAGCGATAAGATCAAAGAATGAGTCATCTGAGAGCATCCATTCAATTATGTCCTTTTCACTTTTCCCCTGGATCCTTTGTGGAAGCCGGGCATTAAAAGCATCAAGTTGCAAATCTTCTATCTTCGCTTCAATAAATTTTTTGTATTTCATATCATTGAATTTCTTTTGCTTTTCCGGCTCATATACCAACCGATAAAACTTCCCCATATTACCATGTTGAAAATAAGCGGCATGATAATACCCATTGGTTTAAAGTCATTAAACAATGGCTTGCCTAAAGCGTAGTTCACCACAACTAACAGCCAAAGCGACGGAAGTATCCCGAATAAAAATCCATTCAATACGGTTGAATTTTTTACTATCAAAGCATACACTATTCCCCAAATGCCGCCACTGATTATAAACAGCAATGCCGCCATAACTTGACCTCCTGGCGGGTTTGGGCCAAACTTGCCTTCATACATCCCAACAAAAGCAGGATCGCCCATACCTGCTGCTTTAAGTATATACATTAAGACTGCTAAAATAATTGCACCCAAACAACCAGCTATAAAGCCCTGGAGAATTCGATTATTCATAACTATATTTTTAAATGAATGTAATGAATAAATGCTTTATCGAAATAAGTTGTCTTACCTATAACCTTTTGAAAAATAAAAGTTCCTGCATGTTCTTAAGTACCCGGACAGTGATTGTGCATTTCTTTTAAACCAATAATTTTTTTAACCTTGATTATACCGAATTTAGCAGAATGAATAATATTGTTTATGATATAATCGTAATTGGCTGCGGCTCCGGCGGCTTGAGCGTTGGCCTGTTTATGAACCAGGCAGGCTTCAAAGTATTAATGGTTTCCCCAAGTGATGAAGAAATTGGCGGAGACTGCCTTAATGATGGCTGTGTGCCAAGTAAAGCACTGATACACGTTGCAAAAATCGCACACCAGGCAAGGGAAGCAAAAAGCTTCGGACTTGAAATGACTGGAAGCATAGACATAAAAAAAGCAATCAACTATGTATATGAACGGCAGGAAGAAATACGCGTTCATGAAAATGCAACCTGGCTGCGAGATCAGGGTGTAGGTGTTGCGTTGGGTGAAGCACACTTTACCGGAAAAAATGAAATAGAAGTAGCTGAGAAAAAATATACCGGAAAAAAGATAGTGATAGCGACCGGCTCTAAGCCGCGTAAATTAGAAACAAATGGTATAGAAAAGGTAAAATACTATGATAACGAAAATCTTTTTCATACAGATTATTTACCCCAGCGTTTGTTAGTTGTTGGCGGTGGCCCGATAGGTATAGAAATGTCGCAGGCCCTAAGCAGGCTGGGGAGTAAGGTAATGGTTGTGGATAAGGCAGGAAATATTCTTGAGCATGATGATAACGTAGTTACTAAAGTTTTATTAGAGCAATTGAAAAAGGAAGGAATTGAGTTTTATTTTAACACAGAAATAAAGAAGTTTTCTTCTGAAAAAAATGTTGAAATAGAAACAAAAGATGGGGCAAAAAAGACGCTGGAATTTGATGCAATCTTTGTCGCTATCGGCAGGGAATTGAATATTGAAAAACTTCAATTGGGCAATGCAGGAATTGAAGTGAAGGATCATAAAATTGTTGCCAACAAATATTTACGGACTACCAATAAGAATGTTTTTGTTTGCGGTGATGTAGCCGGTGATCTGCAATTCTCCCATGCTGCAGAATTTCATGCCCGCATATTGCTGAACAATTTTTTTTCGCCCTTGAATAAAAAACTGAATAACGATCACATGTCGTGGGTAACTTTTACCGACCCGGAGCTCGCTACTTTCGGCCTGAGTGAAAAACAATTAAAAGAGCGTGATATCAGTTATGAAAGATTAGAACAAAACTTTAAAGAAGATGATAGAGCAGTAACGGATAACTACCGCTATGCAAAAACAATATTGTTTATTAGTAGCAAAGGATTTTTAAAAAAGCAAAAAATATTAGGCGGTACAATGGTAGCTCCTAATGCCGGAGAACTTATACAGGAACTTATCCTGGCAAATTCAGAAGGTCTTTCTATCAATGCATTGTTCAACAAAATTTATCCATATCCTGTGGCATCGCGTATCAATCAAAAAGTAATTGTTGGCTATAAATCAAAAGGCCTTACTCCTTTAATAAAAAAATTATTGCACTTCACTTATAAAATTTTTAGCTGATGGAACTGTGGGAAACATTTAAAGAATGGTTTTTAAGCCTTGGCGAAAAATACAACGTAAATCCGTATATTTTCGGAGGCATTTATATAGGAGCTATCCCGTTTTTTTTTCTCTGCCTGTCATGGACAATAAAAAATATGCGCCGCAAAAAATCTTTTGTGTTGCCGCTGTTGCTTACCGGTTTCTTTTTTATATCAGCCTATTTATATTTAATTATTGCAGGCAAAAATATACCGGTATGGGTTTACATATTTATTGCCGTACTCGTACTCTATGGCATTTATTCGACGGTCAAAAAGATAAAATCGAAAACATAATCTTTAAGGCATAATAAAAATCTGTCGTAGTACGGATGAGTACAAAAAAGATAATATGGCTGATTGTTTTCTGCATTTTGATCACTGCAGGTGTGTTAGATGCTATCCGTTATTTGCAACCGGTAAAGCAGGTAAAAGAAATGGTATTGCCTGCAAAAACTTTTCCTGTTGCAGCGGCAAAGAAAATTATACTTGTGTATAATGCGTGGGGCGGCATCTATCCCGGCATAGCAGATATCATCCATAAAGAATTTTTTCCTGCTTCCTACCCTTGCAATTTGTGCTTCATAAGCTTCGGGACGTTTGGAATGAAAGACGCATGGAAACAGTTTCTCGACAGCCTTCCTTACCACAGAATTGAATTACACAAAGACCGGTTTAAAAGAAATTATCAGCCGGAGGATATGCAGCTGCCTGCTATACTGCTTAGTGATGGTAGCAAAACCGAAGTGCTTTTGAGTGCTGCAGAAATAAATACTTTTCGCACATTGGAGGAATTGATTGAAGCAACGAGAGATAAACTGGCATATAGATAAATTAATACTAATGAACTTGCAATCAAAAATTCGTCCGCGGTTTGAATTGACGGATATCCTATTCCATCTGGCTTAAAACCGTCTGCCATTGACTTCAATCAACCTTCGTTACAATTCATATTTGCATTTTTGGCGGAAACTAAGAAGAAGTACCAATATCTGCACTATAGCGGGTTGCAATAGAGCTGGAAAAACTACTGCATCTTTTACCGTATTACCTGAAATGTTAGACTGCAAAGAGTTTGTAAATGCTGATGAAATAGCTAAAGGGCTTTCTCCTTTTCAACCAGAAACAATTTCATTTCAAGCCGGGCGAATCATGCTCGGAAGAATAAATGAATTAATTGACCTCAAGTTGATTTTGCTTTTGAAACTATTTTAACTACAATAAGCTATAAAAAAACGATAGAATGAGGTAAACAAAGGGCTAAAAATTACGCTGTTATTTTTCTGGCTAAACGATGTGAAGCTTGCAATTGAACGAGTAGCTACAAGAGTTTCAGAAGGACGGCACATATACCAGAGGATGTTATTATTAGAAGATACTTTAAAGGGTTATCAAGCCTAACAAATGTATTTATTGACATTTGCGACTATTGGATTGTTATTGACAACTCAAATAATCCTTATACTTTCATCGCCGAAGGCGCTATAAATCTTTCGGCAACTATCTATAACAAGAAAATTTGGAAGGAAATAAAAAATAAGGATCATGAAAAATAAGATACTGGAAAACGCTGAAATAAGAGA
>JBBPZF010000287.1:0-5785 GCA_038199105.1 Chitinophagales bacterium
AAAAGGTCTGGCTGATGTTAGACTTTATTTTGACATACCGCCAACGATATCTATTGTTACTGAAATTGAAATTCTGGGAGTAAAAGAAATAAAGAAAACAGAGATAGAAATAAGGGAAACAATTGTCGAATATTGCCAGGTTATTCCCATTACAACTTCTATTAAAAAGAAGACAATAGAATTAAAAAGAGAAATAAAATTGGCCGTACCTGATGCTTTAATTGCTGCAACAGCAATCGAAGGAGGTTTTACCTTAGTTACTGCCGACAAAGGCTTTAAAAGAATTAAAGATCTTTCATTAATATTAGTTGAAATATAATGATACCCGATTACCAAAAATTTAGTGTTAACTCTTTTAAAATTGAGTGATGATGGTAGAGCTAATGCTATAAAGGATACTATTGATATACTTGATAAAGAAATTTAAACTTAATAAAGAAATTAATTTCGCCACTTTCACTTTACCTAAACATTTTCTTGTCTTAACTTTTCAGCATAAATAATTTTTATCTTGTTTCGTAAATATCTTCCTGCTTTTTTAATTCTGACATTTTTTTCTTTCCAATTATTTGCGCAATATGATGCACCTCTGTACACATCGTACACTACAAAGGCTGCACGTGAGAAAATGCATGAGCGCCTAATTAAAAATACGATCAATAAAAATTTGTCCTATTCACTTACAGATTCTACAGAAGACAAATGGCAGGAAGCTTTTGATGCCATTGAATTAATGGTATATAAAACACCTTTCAGCGAAGCAAAAATTCATTACGCATTTGATCATGTTGATGAGAGAAGCGTTGAGTTTCAAAAGTCGCTGGCCACGCTGGCATATTCTGTCTATCCTCTTACATTTAAAAAAGATATAGAGCGTTTACTGAATACCACTTCAGACTCAAAACTATTCGCGATATGTTCAGAGTATTTATTTTTACAAAGCAAAGACACTTCAATGTGTACCGGCATTACAAAACTTTTGAACGAAAAATTTGCGGAGCAATCAATTGCCGATCCTGTTCTTTACATGTTGCAATTACATATTGCGGAAATAAAAAGCAACAGCGAACAGAAATCAAAACAAATTATCAAAGCAGTTTTAAAAAATAATTTCCTTGCTGGCCAAATTATTATGTACAGCATTCAGCGAAAGAATAGAAATTTCCCCGGTCTTGTGGTGGTAAGAAATGGCAATGGAGATTTTATGAAAGACAGTCTTGGGCAAATTATTAATATACCACAATTAGCAAGAAGCCTAACGAACCTTCCCGGGTATATAAGAAACGGGAATACGCCGCAGGGTATATTTCTAATGAATGGCTTTGGTGTTTCTATGAGCAGTTTTATAGGCCCAAGCGCTAATGTGCAGCTTGCTATGCCGGGTGAAACGAGTATAAAAAAATTCCTGGGCGATAGCAGTATTGCAGATAGCGTATGGACAACAGAATATTACAACCGGCTTATTCCAAAAGACCTCAGAAACTATTTGCCTTTATATTATTCTTACTATGCAGGGCTGGCCGGCCGTTCCGAAATAATTGCGCACGGCACAACCGTTGACCCGGTGTATTATTTGAACGAGCCTTATTACCCGCTCACGCCTTCGCAGGGTTGCTTATGCACCAAAGAAGTATGGGATGGAAAACGAATTGAAAGCGACCAGCAAAAATTAGTGAATGCTTTGTTGCAAGCCGGCGGCGCACATGGATATTGCGTTGTTATAGAGCTTGACGATAAAGGAGCGCCGGTAAATATGGATGATATTCTTCCATATATAGCTGTGAAATAAGCTAAATAATTTTTCAAAAAATATTTCATTTTTGCTCTGCCTGTATCATTTAATTTTGGTTTTCATTCTTAATTCTTAATTTCTAATTTCAATTGGTAATGGCTATACCTCCGTTGGCAGAAAGACTTCGTCCAAAAACTTTGAATGAACTTATAGGGCAGGAGCACCTTACCGGCAGTGGCAGTGTATTAAGAAACTCTATTGAGAATGGAAAAATTCCTTCAATGATACTATGGGGGCCGCCCGGTGTTGGTAAAACAACCATCGCTAACATTATTGCGAAAGCATTAGACTTTCCTTTTTATACTCTAAGCGCTATCTCATCCGGTGTAAAAGAAGTACGTGAAGTAATTGAAGAATCTAAAAAACTAGAAAACGCTATTTTATTTATTGATGAAATACATCGCTTCAACAAAGGGCAGCAGGATGCTTTGCTTGGTGCCGTGGAGAAGGGAATTATAACATTAATCGGTGCTACAACCGAAAATCCTTCTTTCGAAGTAAACAGTGCTTTACTTAGTCGTTGCCAGGTGTATATTTTGAAACCCTTACAAAAAGAATCACTTATTCAATTACTTCATCATGCTATAAAAGATGATAAGATTCTTTCTAAAAAAGATATTGTATTAAGAGAAACAGAAGCGCTGATTAATTTATCAGGTGGCGATGCAAGAAAATTATTGAACCTGTTGGAGCTTGTAGTAAACTCTAAAGCTGCCTCGCCGGGAGGAAGTTTGGAGGAACCTATTACTGACGAACTTGTGATGGATGCTGCCCAACAGAAAGTTGCTCTCTACGATAAAAAAGGTGAACAGCATTACGACATCATTTCAGCTTTTATAAAATCCATTCGTGGCAGTGATCCAAACGCGGCCGTTTATTGGTTGGCGCGAATGATTGAAGGCGGCGAAGACGTAAAATTTATAGCAAGGCGTTTGGTGATTCTTGCAAGTGAAGATATCGGCAATGCCAACCCGACTGCATTGGTTTTGGCAACAAATACTTTCCAGGCGGTGAATATGATTGGCTATCCTGAGTCGAGCATTATCTTATCACAATGCGTTACTTACCTGGCTTCATCGCCCAAAAGCAACGCAGCTGTTGCAGCTATCGGTAAAGCACAAACGCTGGTGAAGCAACATGGCGATTTGCCCGTGCCTCTTGCAATTCGTAATGCTCCTACAAAGCTTATGAAGAAACTTGATTATGGAAAAGATTATAAGTACGCACATAGTTATGAAAACAATTTTACGCCGATGGAATTTCTTCCTGACGAAATAAAAAATACTGTTCTATATAACCCCGGTAAGAATGCAAGAGAAGAAGAGTTGAGAAGATTTTTAAAAGAAAGATGGAAAGAAAAGTATGGGTATTGAAGTAGTATCAAGTAACAAGTAACAAGTAACAAGTAACAAGTAACAAGTAACAAGTAACAAGTAACAAGTAGAAAGTAGCAAGTAACATGATCCACTGGAAATGCAAAAAATTCGATGAACTTTCCGTTGAAGAGTTGTATAAAATTTTACAGCTAAGAAATGAAGTTTTTGTCGTCGAACAAAATTGTCCTTACCAGGATTGCGATGGAAAAGACGCAGAATCTTATCACTTTTGCGGCTGGAATGATGGAGATCTAAAAGCCTACACCCGCCTTTTACCACCCGGTATTTCTTCTTATCCGAATGCAGCTTCCCTCGGCAGGGTTGTCACCTCTCCTTCTATTCGGGCACAATCAATCGGGAAGCAATTAATGTCCAGGTCGCTTGAAAACTTATACCGCCTCTTTGGCGATGTGCCGGTGACGATAGGCGCTCAACTCTATCTAAAAAATTTTTACGAAAGTTTTTCCTTCGTCCAAAGGGGAGAAACATATCTTGAAGATGGCATTCCGCATATTACGATGGAAAAAACTATATAACAGGCAGGCAATAAACGACCATTCGTGCCGTTTAAATGTACAACCGGTGACAATATAAGAAGCAACCCGGTATCCATTGTAAAAATAAAATCGTACCCGTCTGTGAAAAAACGTCTACCCCATGATAGGCTTGCGTGTTTCATATTATTAGCACTCGGCTTTTTAATTTCTTCTAAAAGCTTTTCCCAGTCTGTAACTATTGGTACAGAAAAAACAAGAGTTGAAGTGGGCTTCAATATCGGTCCGTCATTTTTCCTTGGCGATTTAGGTGGCAACCGTGGTAAGGGAACTACATTTATAAAAGACGTAAACCTTTCTTTAACCAAAGTAATGAAAGGTGTTTTCGTAACAGTGTACCTCAACGAATGGCTGGGTTTGCGGGCTGCTGCTGAAATAGGCAAGCTGGAGGGTCAGGATAAAATAATTACAACCAAGGGAGTGGATGAATTGTACAGAAAGCAACGTAATCTTGATTTCAGATCTAATATAGCAGAAGCTTATGTGGCCGGCGAGATATTTCCTTTGATGCTATTGAACAATAATGAGGGAGACTACAAACCCCGGATGCGGCCTTATGGTGTCCTGGGGATAGGCGTTTTTCATTTCAGGCCTGAGGGATCGTTACCCAATATTAATGGCGGAAAAACGTGGTATGACCTTCATTCTCTACATACGGAAGGTGAGGGATTTGAAGAATATCCTGAAAGAAAAAATTACGCACTTACACAAGTAAATATTCCCATGGGGCTCGGTGTAAAATATTTCCTGTCAGATAGGTTAAACCTGAGTCTTGAAGTTTTGCACAGAAAAACATTTACAGATTATATAGATGATGTAAGTACGGAATATATTGACCCCACCAATTTCGATAAGTATCTGACACCTGCAAGAGCAGCTATTGCAAGGCAGATTTACGATAAAGTGTTTGCGATTGTAAATCCAGGCTTATCTAGAAATCAACCGGGAATTCAACGAGGAAATCCAAATCAAAATGATGCGTATTTTACTTTCTTCATGAAATTCGCGATGAGAATAGGACCGATTTTCAACAATATTTACAGCAGAAATGTAGCAAGCCACATGAAGTGTCCTGCAAGGTTTTAGAAGAAAAATATTTACAATTTTGCCTCTGAACGCAGGCAAAGTATATAATAAAAGTTAGCCCGGAAACACGATGTTTATTCATAGACAACGTACACCCCTGAAACCACAAATTTTTAACTTTGTTACTATGCTTTGCCTTTTTTTAAATTTGCAAAGCTCTGCAACTCTTCTTTTAAAAATCCTGCGGTAAAACTTTCTTTGTTTTCAGCCAGTTGTTCAGGTGTGCCTTCAAACAATATTCTGCCGCCGCCATCTCCTCCTTCAGGACCCAGGTCAATTATATGATCAGCAATTTTTATAATGTCCATATTATGTTCGATTACCAACACGGTGTTTCCCCTGTCAACGAGTTTATTCAATACATCTGCGAGATGTTGTATATCCTGGAAGTGTAAACCTGTAGTAGGTTCATCAAGAATATAAAAAGTTTTCCCCGTATCGCGTTTACTCAATTCAGTTGATAATTTTACACGTTGCGCTTCTCCCCCGCTAAGTGTAACGGCGCTTTGGCCAAGTGTTATATAACCAAGTCCTACTTCCTGCAGCACTTTTATTTTGCGAAAAATGTAAGGCACGTTTTGAAAAAATTCTACCGCTTCATCAACTGTCATTTCCAGGACATCACTGATTGATTTTCCTTTGTATCTTATTTCCAGTGTTTCGCGGTTATATCTTTTACCATTGCACTTTTCACAATGAACGTAAACATCAGGAAGAAAATTCATTTCAATTACACGCATTCCGCCGCCTTCACATACATCGCATCTGCCACTTTTTACATTGAATGAAAAACGGCCTGGTTTATAGCCTCTTATTTTTGCTTCGGGAACTTCTGCAAACAAAGTACGTATGTCTGTGAAAAAACCACAGTAGGTTGCTGGGTTGCTCCGCGGAGTTCTGCCAATAGGTGACTGGTCTATCTCAACAACTTTATCAATATGCTCAAGGCCTTTTACACTTTTGTAGGGCAAAGGTGT
>JBBPZF010000288.1:0-4684 GCA_038199105.1 Chitinophagales bacterium
CGTTATAGATTGTTTTTTAATTCTAATAAAAATAATTTTATTTTTTGCAAAGACTCTATCATCTCATGTTTTTCACCGGCAGCTTTGTTGTTCTTTAAAAATTCCTTTGCACCTTCTATTGTATATTTTCTTTCGCGCAGCAAGTGATAGATCATCTTTAAATTTTTCACATCTTCCGGTCGGAAATAGCGGTCACCCTTTTTATTTTTCCTTGGCTTTAGTATATCGAATTCATTTTCCCAATACCTTATTAGCGACGTATTTTCTTTGAACATACTTGCCACATCACCGATGGAATAGTATTGTTTTTGAAAAAGAATTTCATCTTCCGGAATTTCAACCAAAGCTGTTTCAGCATTTATATCTTTCAGGCTTTTCCTTCCTCGTTTTTGCTTGTGGTGTTCCTTTCTTATTAGCGTAACCTTATCACCCATAACCTTATCATCTTTACTCTTCTCCGGCGAGTCATCAAACTGAAAGGTGATTTGTGATAATGCCATTTTTTTTAATCAAGGCTTTTTGCACTGCCTGTAGAGGCAATTTTTAATAATCGGTCAAACTGCTCAGGTGTAAGATCATTATAAAAAAAGTACACCGGATCCACTTCCTGGCCGTTCACATGCACTTCATAGTGACAGTGCGGGCCGGTACTTTTACCGGTGCTTCCCACCCATCCTATCACTTCACCGCGCTTTACTTTCTGCCTTGCTCTCGCCTTCACTCTTATCATGTGCCCATATAAAGTCTGGTAGCCATACCCGTGATTTATTACTACTTTATTTCCATAGCCATCTTCGGAAAATCCTGCTTCTGCTATAGTTCCATCGCCTGTTGCATATATGGGTGTTCCCTGTGGTGCGGTAAAATCAAGGCCTTTGTGCATTTTCGGCGTGCCATATACAGGGTCAATTCTCATGCCAAAACCTGAAGCTATCCGGTCAAGGTCACGATTGCTAACCGGCTGTATTGCAGGAATACTGGCTAATTTTTCTCCCTGGTTTTTTATAAGTTTTTCAATGCCATTATAGCTTGCAAACTGGTAGGTGATTCTTGCATTAATGTTATTCAATGTTTTAGCGAGCTCATTGCCCAGCTCTTCGTCATTAATTGCCTCTACCTTTCGTACTTCATTTTTCTGTTCGGTAAGTTTTGCTCTTGCGCTGTCAGGCAATGGGTTTGCTTCAAATATGGAACGATATACCTGGTTATCTCTTTGCTCAAGCATCGCCATTTCCTGCTGTAAAGTCTTTGCCTGCGTTTCGAGCACGTCATAATTTTGTTTCATCTTATTATATCGTGCCTCTGCAAGTTTTAATTGAGGAGACGGAATAAAACGAAAAGCCAAAGAAACAAGAATAAATGAGGTAACCATTGCCGCCGCCATAAATCCGAAGAAGCGTAAAAGCTTTACGCGGAGCGGCGTTACAAGCTTTTCGTATCGTAATGTATTTGTATTGTAGTAGTATTTAATTTTTTTCATCCAAAAAAATGCGGTGCGGTATTGTTACCAAAAGTTTAATGAATGTAAGCTATTTGTAAATGAAGCCAAACCCAATACCTTTGCCGTTTTCAAATTTGATTATAACGGGCAAAGATAGCTACCTCGCTCATAATCCAATCTATAAAGGCCACATTATAAAAATTCATTAACACTATGATGCAGAGTGCAGAAATACGGCAGCAGTTTTTTGATTTTTTCAAATCCAAACAGCATACGATTGTTCCTTCGGCGCCTATAGTAATTAAAGACGACCCGACCTTGCTTTTTGCCAATGCCGGCATGAACCAGTTCAAAGAATTTTTCCTGGGAAATAAAGTGGCTCCCTATTCGCGTGTTGCGGATACCCAAAAATGCCTTCGTGTTAGCGGTAAGCACAATGATCTTGAAGAAGTGGGTGTTGACACGTATCATCATACGATGTTTGAGATGCTGGGCAACTGGAGCTTTGGAAATGCTGCCGGTGAACCTGCTCCGTATTTTAAAGAAGAAGCTATTGCATGGAGCTGGGAATTGCTTACTGAAATCTATAAAATACCGAAAGAAAAATTATATGTAACCGTTTTCGAAGGCGATGAAATTGAAGGTTTGGCAAAAGATGAGGAAGCTATTTCTTATTGGAAAAAATGCTTGTCCGCCGCAGGATTTTCGGAAGCGGAGATGGAAGAGCGCATCATCATGGGAAATAAGAAAGACAACTTTTGGGAGATGGGCGAAAGCGGTCCCTGTGGCCCGTGTACAGAGATACATGTAGATTCAAGAAGTGACGAAGAAAGAAAAAAATCTTCCGGAAAAAATTTGGTAAATAATGATCATCCGCAGGTGATAGAAATATGGAACGTTGTATTCATACAGCACAACCGTAAGAAAGATGGAAGCCTTGAGCCATTGCCTGCAAAACATGTTGATACAGGCATGGGCTTCGAAAGATTGGTGAGGGTTTTACAAAATAAACAAAGCAATTATGACACGGATATTTTTAAGGGAACTATTGCAGAAGTAGAAAAATTATCAGGTAAAAAATATAATAACACAGATAACAAACAGGATGTTGCATTTCGTGTAATTGCAGATCATATAAGAGCCATTGCTTTTCCAATTGCGGATGGACAATTGCCTTCGAATACAGGTGCTGGTTATGTTATAAGAAGAATATTAAGAAGAGCGGTGCGATATTATTTTTCTTACCTCGATGTGAAAGAGCCGATGCTTTTTAAATTGATTCCACTGATTGCTGAGCAGTTTAAAGAAGTGTTTCCTGAGTTATATAGTCAAAACGGTTTTGTAACAAAAGTTATACAAGAAGAGGAACAGAATTTTTTAAGAACATTGGCATCAGGTTTATTAAGAATTGGATTTTATTTTCAAGATCTCGGAAAACAGCTAAATGATAAAAAGCATGAACTTGGTTTCGGTACCTCAACAGATATTAGCAACATAATTGTTGAGCCTCCTGATCTAGAAGCTAAGTTAAAAGATAAATTTAAAATAGGTCTATCAGGTAAAATAGCGTTCGACTTATACGATACATATGGTTTTCCGATTGATCTCACAAAACTTATTGCTTCGGAAAATAATTTTGCTGTGGATGAAGAAGGGTTTGAAAAAGAAATGCAACAACAAAAAAATCGCAGCCGTGCCGCAAGTGTTGTTGATACAGAAGATTGGATTATCCTGAACAATGCCGAAGGATCAAAATTTGTGGGTTATGATAAGTATGAAACAGAAAGCAAAGTTTTAAAATACCGTAAAACAAAATCACAAGGCAAAGAATCTTATCAAATAATTTTAGATCAAACACCTTTCTATGCTGAAAGTGGTGGCCAGGTTGGTGATAAAGGCGTATTGTTTTTTGATGAGGAAAAAATTTCTGTTCTAAATACGAAAAAGGAGAATGATCTCATCATTCATTTTACAGAAAAACTTCCGGGAAATATTGACGCAAATGTTATTGCTAAAATTGATATAGATAAGAGAAAGAAAACGGCTGTACATCACAGCGCAACACACCTGCTTCATGCAGCATTACGAAAACTTTTAGGTACACATGTTCAACAAAAAGGAAGCCTTGTGAATAATGAATACCTGCGGTTTGATTTTTCGCACTTCAGTAAACTATCCAATGAAGAGATTGCAAAAATTGAATCTTTGGTTAATGAAAAAATACGGGCCGACGTCCCCGTTAGTATAAAAGAAATACCTAAAGAAGAAGCAATGGCTTCCGGCGCTATGGCTTTGTTTGGAGAAAAATATGGTGACAAAGTGAGAGTGGTTACTATGGATGAATCGTATTCCATTGAGCTTTGCGGCGGGACACATGTTGGGCGCACAGGTGAGTTGGGTTTTTTTAAAATAATTGGAGAAACTGCTGTAGGCGCAGGCTTGCGACGCATTGAAGCAATCAGTGGCAAAGCCGCAGAAGATTTTATCCAAAAAGAATTCGATGTAATGCGGGTACTTCGTGATAGCCTTAAAAATCCTAAAGACATAAATAAAACGATAGAAAATCTTCTATCAGAAAATAACGATTTGAAGAAGCAATTAGAGAAATCTGAAGCGAAGCAGCTCGAAGCCTTGGCAAAAGATTTATCAAAACAAACTGAAACAATAGGCGGGGTTAATTTCATTGGGAAGCGAGTAGAGGTAACAAATGCTGATGCACTAAAAAAGCTTTGCTTCGAGTTGATGAATAACTTGAAAGGCTCCGGAATTGTTTTGCTGACAACTATAATTGACAACAAATCATTCGTGGCCTTAGGCATTGATGAAGCCTTAGTAAAAGGTAAAGAACTTGATGCATCGAAAATTATTAAGGAGCATATTGCACCATTAATAAAAGGTGGCGGTGGTGGACAAAAGACTTTGGCTACAGCTGGCGGACAAGACACGAGCAGGTTGAATGAAGTAATTGAAAAGGTAAAATCGCTGATTTAAAATGAGTAAATTTGATAAGCTATTATTAAAGTTATTATCCGGGAATGCCGATAGAAATTTCCACTTTGAGGATTTACTTATTCTTTTAGAAAGAACTGGTTTTAAATTTAGAATAAAAGGAAGCCATCATATTTTTTATAAGGAGGGAATTGTTGAAATAATAAATTTGCAGTCTCAAAACGGAAAGGCCAAACCATACCAGGTAAAACAGGTTCGTGAGATTTTAATTAAATATAAATTGGTTAATACAAA
>JBBPZF010000289.1:0-2884 GCA_038199105.1 Chitinophagales bacterium
AAAGATATTTTCCAGGATATTTATGAGAAGGAATTCAAATCAAAATTTGAAGAAGCCAACATAGTGTACGAACATCGCCTGATAGATGACATGGTTGCAAGCGCACTGAAGTGGAATGGCAATTTTGTATGGGCTTGTAAAAATTATGATGGCGATGTGCAAAGCGATACAATTGCTCAAGGCTTTGGTTCATTGGGTTTAATGACCTCAGTTTTGATTACGCCTGATGGAAAAACGATGGAAGCTGAAGCGGCACATGGTACTGTTACAAGACATTACCGTGAACATCAAAAGGGTAATCCGACTTCTACCAATCCGATCGCTTCTATATTCGCGTGGACAAGGGGGCTCGCCTTCCGTGGTAAAATCGATAATAATGAAGCGCTCATTAACTTTTGTAACACCCTGGAACAGGTTTGTATTGAGACTGTTGAAAGCGGTAAAATGACAAAAGATCTTGCAGTGTGTATCAAAGGCAACAAAGTTTCTGAAGGCACAGACTATCTTAACACAGAAGATTTTTTAGAAGCTATCAATGAAAATTTAAATAAAAAAATAAGCTAACTTAAGCTATCTTCAAGTAGATATATAGATATATAATTTTTTGGAATATAATTTGCAATTATTGTATCCTTATTTTGAAGAATATAAAGATTAAGAGCAATAGTAAATTAAATCTGACTTCTTCAAGGTATCGCTAAGATGGCTGAGCAGCTACCGTAAAAAAGAACGTCTGGCATACTACATTTATTTATCCATTTATGAAAACCTTACCATGTCAAGAATATTAGTTGTAGACGATGATATAGATATATTATCCGTTATGGAAATTCTATTAACCATGAAAGGGTTCGAGGTAGAGGTAACAGCCAGGGGAGAAAATACTTTTCCAAAAATTGAGACATTTATGCCTGACCTTATTATTTTAGATGTTCTTATCTCAGGCCACGATGGACGTGCAATTTGCAAACAATTAAAAACTAACGAGGCAACTAAAAATATTCCTGTTATTATGTTCTCGGCACATCCCGGTGCTGCAGCAACTATTGCAGATTATGGCGCTGATGATTTTATTTCCAAGCCTTTTGACGTTAATGATCTTATAAAAAAGGTTAACTCGCAATTATCATTGACCAATAATTAAAAAGCAGGAATTTCCTGCTTTTTTTTAGTCTTTATTTCCTCCCCCGCGCAAGAGTGCTACTAATAAAAGTATAAATATCGCACCTCCTACAATCCATACCCACGGCTGCGTGTACCAGGTGGAATCGCCTTTTGTAATTTTTACATTTACGTCAGCACCACCATCCTGCGCCCACAGAACTGTAGAAACAAAACAAAGTGTTAGTGCCGCAACAAATTTTTGAAGGGCCTTTTTCGGCTGGCTAATTTTCATACTTTTTTGATTTAGTTGTTTAGGTGTAAAATATTTGGGTTAAATATATATGTTTCCGGAGAATATCACAATCATTTCACATGTCTTCATCATTTTATATTTTTTAAAATGAAATAACAGGAATATCTAAAATGACTTGCGTAAATACAAAATTGCAGGTATTATTGAACTTATCATTTGTTCAAATAAATAATCTGGCTATTACATTTTTATTTATGTACACTTTGTATATTGTAAAAAGTAACCTTAAATTCTCCTGGAAACATTTTGCTGTACTTTCTTAAATAACTTCAAATGAAACTGAACTCCTATTATATACCGGCCAGGCACATGTTAATGCAGTGCATCATTCTGCTTTCGTGTGCTTTGGTAATTTGGGGATGTAACAAGAAAGGTAAAATAATAGATGTAGATCCCGCTTTCAGCCAATATATTGATGGGTATACTTCCGGTATTATATCTAAAACCTCATCTGTAAAAATAAAGCTGGCCGCCGATGCTGCTACCACACATCCAATAGGAGAAGTTGTTGATAAAGATCTGTTTGATTTCTCACCTTCGGTAAAGGGCAAAGCTGTATGGCTTGATGCCCGTACATTAGAATTCAACCCTGATGAAAATCTTGCACCCGACAAATTATATAAGGTCACTTTTAATTTGGGAAAGGTTACTGATGTGCCGGCTAAATTTGAGGAGTTTACGTTTAACATACAAACGGTAAAGCCTTCTTTCCAGGTTACGTCTTTTGGCCTGAGAAGCAGCGGTGAAAAAGATAAAATGTTTCTATTAGGCGTGTTAGAAACGGCAGATATTGAAGCTGCAAAAGATGTTGAGAAATTATTAAAAGCAACAGAAAATAATAAAGATCTCGCAATTAGCTGGCAACATAACGATGCCGCCAAGACGCACAATTTTACGATAGAAAATATTTCACGCGAAGATAAAGCGCAACAACTTTTGCTTAGCTGGAATGGTAAGCCAATGGATATTGATATTGCTGGGAGCCAATCAATAGAAGTGCCGGCAGTAGGTGATTTTAAGGTGCTCGATATAAAAGAAATGAATGATGCAGAGCAATATGCTTCCGTGCAGTTTAGCAGTATGATTGCAGTGGGGCAGGATCTTACAGGCCTCATCAGCATAAGTGACCAGGCAGATATTACCTATACAATTAACGGCAGTGAAGTCAAGGTGTATGTAGGCGATAAACTGGATGGTAACTACACGGTAAATGTAAACCCTGGTATCAAAAATATTTTTGGTGACACGTTACAAAGAGGTTTTACGGCCAATGTTTTTTTTGAAAACAGGTTGCCTTCTGTCAAGATACAAGGACGTGGAAACATACTTCCTAATACAGGTAAACTTGTGTTGCCATTTGAATCCACAAACCTCAATGCTGTTGACATTAGCATTATAAAAATTTATGAAAATAATATCCCGCAATTTTTGCAGGGAAATAATT
This sequence comes from Chitinophagales bacterium, assembly GCA_038199105.1. GTDB lineage: Bacteria > Bacteroidota > Bacteroidia > Chitinophagales > Chitinophagaceae > Ginsengibacter. The sequence goes on from JBBPZF010000289.1 coordinate 2,862, forward strand.
TGGGCGGTGATGAAGACCTTCGA
>JBBPZF010000290.1:0-2264 GCA_038199105.1 Chitinophagales bacterium
AAATTGCTGTCAGGATAAAAGAGAATTGACAACAATTACGCCGTCTATAATAACAAGGCTACTTGATCAACTGGTTGCACTTGAAGAAAAACAAAAAGATGAGAATAATAATGTTGCCATAAAATTGATCTCAGAACATGTTAAGGAGGTATTTGATTTTATAAGGGAATATTTCTCTAGCTATTTTGATTATACACAAAAAGTACCAAGCTATTTATTATTGCATTTTAAAGAGTCATTAAAAACAAGTGCAGAAAGCCTCAAGCAGTTAGTTGTTAATAATGGAATTGAAATGGAAGAAATTGGGGTTGTTGTTGCAGAAATAATTGAGCATACAATTAATGAAAAGAGTGCAATAAACACTTATCGCCAAATAAACTATTACAAAGATTTATTTCATCAATTCTTGTCCGGAGACGGCACACTTAACTCCTCATTTATAAGGGATGCCTTTTACAAACTAAATTATAACAACGAAAGCTTTATTTTAAATGAATATGAAAGATTGAATAAAGCATGTAGTTTATTACATTCCATTAAAGAGAAGATTGCTTTCCTTTCATACGAACTTAAAAAAGTTAACCAGTTTTTTTGTACTCCCCGAAATGGCTTTTTGCAGGTTCTTCCATCAGTAAAAGAGCAGGTAGGCAATTGGATTATTGAGGAAATCAGATTTTTGGAAAAAGGAACGTTTCCGGTTGAATACACAAACTCTTTGAATGAACCTGACAGCAAAATTCACACTTCGCTTTCGGTTGCCAAACTAGCGGTTATTATCAGGCTATTGGTAATTGATAAAATTATTATTAACAGAACCGTAGCGCCAATGCTACGCATTGTAACAAAAACCTTTTCTACGCTGCAAAAAGATGATATTTCAATCGGCAGTTTGGAAACAAAATATCATGCACCGGACAAAACCACCATTAATGCGGTGAGAGATATGCTTTTTAAATGGATAAATATTTTAGGAAAGCTGTAACCTTAATTGGCAATATGTGCACGGGTACTACGTGGATCTAACAAATCCTAAACATAGTGACAGGCCGTGTGGAGTTTTTTACAGGATTGTTGTTATGTTCAGTTTACCATCCGTTGTATAGAGCATTAGCTCAGACTATTTTTGAATGCAATAGCCAGCGCTTTGCCGATAGTACTTTTAGGCAACGCTTTCAGGTAAGTTTCTTTCATCCAGGTACCTAATGACTCTAATACAGCAACAACTTCCTGGCCGCGCAAATGCACGAAAGAATAATAGTCGTGATGAGTGCAATGGCTGGAATTATTAAAGCATTTACCTTTAAACTTTCCATATTTACTTCCTCGTCTGCTTTAATATCCAAATAATGAGAACCACTAAAAGCACTACGCCTAATAACATCCATAGCCACATCATGGGTCCCATTCCGCCGCAACAATTTTGCATCATCATTAGTTGTTTATAATAATCGAATAATTACTTCTATGGTTATTAAGCCAGAGATTGAATAAATGAATTCAAAATTTCCGCTCAATTAAACACAATTGTACTTTTTATAGTTCTTTTTTTATCTCACCACAATGGGGCATCTTCTGGCCGAGGTATGGGTTTTGAATTTCTTTTATCTGGCTCAACCAATAAGCGCCTTTGTTCTTGTTTGCCATAGGACAGTAATCAACATATAAAGGCTTATTGTATCCCAAAGCCTTTACCGACTTTACCATAACTGTAGAAAGGAAAACGAAATTCAAACGCTTATCTTTATCCTTTTCAGCCTCTTTATACAATTTTAAATGTGCCAATAAAAACCCTTTCTTTTCTTTCCAGTAGGTTAACGCTTCGCCTGTAAGCAGGCTGTCCGGCATACTATTTATTATTGCAAGCATCATGGTAGCCTGTTTATCAACGTCCTTTTCATTGTCAGCGACAAAGCCGTCTTTCATTTTTAAATATGCATCCACCAGTTGCTCAAATTTGGCTATAAAAGCTGGCGATAGGGTATTTTTAAACACCATGCTTTCACCCTGCAACATAGTATCAACTCCCATTTCGGTAGTTCGTTGGCTACCGGTTTCCGGCACGCGACCGGCGACGTTATCAGGATTTTTATAAGTATCAGAAACTTTATTATTACCGTTTTGATTACAGGCAGAATAAACAATTATAAATACTGTCAGAAAAAAGAAAAGAGAAATTGTTTTAATGGTTTTCATAAAAAATAATTTTAAAAATGTTACTATTTCATTCAAAAAAATTTACTTCTTCGCGTTATATAAATTTTGTT
>JBBPZF010000291.1:0-3136 GCA_038199105.1 Chitinophagales bacterium
ACACCCTTGCTCTTGGCTAATACTCCCTACTGTAAAGTGTATTCAGGACTTGCACCTTATAGCTGATACACATGCCTGGCGCACATAAAAAGAGACTACCTATTAGAGCAGCCTCTTTATAAAATTCAATTTATAGATCATTTACACTTTCGATGCCTCGTGTGTATTCACTTCATTCCTAAAAACCACCACACCGTCAAACACATCAACGAGTACGGGATGCGATTTATCAATAGTTCCACCCAATAATTTCTTGCTTAACTGGTTTACAATTTGCTTTTGTATAAGCCGCTTTAAAGGCCTTGCACCAAATTGAGGATCAAAACCATTTTCAGCAAGGTAATCTAAAGCATACTCGCTGAATTCAAGCATCACTCCATTTTTTAATAACTGTTTTTTAAGGTCGTTCAGTTGTATTCTGATTATTTCTTTTATTTCTTTCCGCAGCAAGGGCTGAAACATGATCACTTCATCAATCCTGTTTAAAAATTCAGGCCTTATAGTTTGCCTTAACAGATCAAGCACTTCCCTTCTTGTCCGATCAACCACTTCTTCCCTATTATCTTCTGAGATGTTTTCAAGGTTTGCCTGTATAATATGGCTACCTATATTGCTCGTCATTATGATGATGGTATTCTTAAAATTCACCACGCGGCCTTTGTTATCAGTAAGCCTTCCATCATCGAGCACCTGCAATAAAATATTGAATACATCAGGATGCGCTTTCTCTATTTCATCCAGCAATATCACACTATATGGTTTGCGTCTAACCGCTTCCGTTAGCTGGCCACCTTCATCATAACCCACATAGCCGGGAGGAGCACCAACCAGCCTGCTTACGGAATGTTTTTCCTGGTATTCGCTCATGTCAATTCGTGTCATCATGCTGTCGTCGTCAAATAAATATTCTGCAAGTGCCTTCGCCAGTTCGGTTTTACCGACGCCAGTCGTTCCTAAGAAAATAAAGGAACCAATTGGCTTTTTAGGATCGTGTAAACCTGCGCTACTTCTGCGTATAGCGTCAGCAACTGCTTCTATCGCTTCATCCTGGCCAATCACACGATTGTGTAATTCTTCCTCAAGATTCAACAATTTGTCCTTCTCAGTCTGCATCATTTTATTTACAGGAATACCGGTTGCTTTCGCTACGCTTTCTGCAATATCCTCTGCGTCCACTTCTTCTTTCAATAATCTTTTTTCGCTTATCTCATCAAGTTGAGAAGTATAATCTGTAATTATCTTTTCTTGTTCCTGCAATTTACCGTAGCGAATTTCAGCAACCTTTCCATAGTCTCCTTCCCGCTCTGCTTTTTCAGCAGCCATTTTAAGATCCTCTATTTGAGCTTTTGCGTTTTGTATTTTTTCCACCAATTCTTTTTCCTGTTGCCATTTAGCTTTGAAAGTATCCCGCTCCACTGAGAGATTAGCTATCTCGGTATTAAGTTCTTTTAATTTGGCCTCGTCTTTCTCTCTTTTAATAGCCTCTCTTTCTATTTCCAATTGCCTTATCGCTCTTTCAAGTTTATCGAGTTCCTCTGGCATTGAATTCATCTCAAGCCTAAGCTTGGCGGCACTTTCATCAATAAGATCAATGGCTTTGTCCGGCAAAAAACGATCAGTAATATAACGATGTGATAATTCTACCGCAGCAATAATAGCTTCATCTTTTATACGCACATGGTGATGCGTTTCATACTTATCTTTTATACCCCGCAAAATAGAAATGGCATCTTCCACGCTTGGCTCATCTACCATTACTTTTTGAAACCTTCTTTCAAGGGCCTTATCTTTTTCAAAGAATTTTTGATATTCATTCAATGTTGTCGCGCCAATTGCACGCAGCTCACCGCGAGCCAATGCAGGCTTCAAAATATTTGCCGCATCCATTGCTCCGTCACCACCACCGGCGCCAACCAATGTATGTATTTCATCAATGAACAAAACAATCTCTCCGTCACTATCTCCAACTTCTTTTATTACTGATTTTAATCTTTCTTCGAACTCTCCTTTATACTTTGCGCCGGCAATCAGTAATCCCATATCAAGAGCAAAAATTATTTTTGATTTTAAATTTTCAGGGACATCGCCATTTACAATACGATGCGCCAAACCCTCGGCTATTGCTGTTTTACCCACGCCGGGCTCACCAACTAATATCGGGTTGTTCTTTGTTCTTCTTGATAAAATGTGCAGCGTTCTTCTTATTTCTTCGTCACGGCCAATAACAGGATCGAGCTTATTGCTTCGTGCAAGCTCATTCAAATTTTTTCCATACCGGTTTAATGCATTGAATTGCGTCTCTGAAGTTTGAGAGGAAACAGTTGATCCTTTTTTCAATTCTTTTATTGCAGCTATCAATCCTTTTTCTGTAAGGCCGGCATCTTTTAAAACCTTTGCCGCATTATCATTTCCCTGTACGATGGCAAGCAACAAATGCTCAACACTTACAAACTCATCATTGAAATTTTTTAAATCGGCAGTCGCACGCAACAGCACATTATTCATATCCCTGCTCATAACCTGTGCAGGTTCGCCGTCACTCATTTTCGGAAGTTTCTTAAGGCTGCCGTCAATTTTACTTTCAACAAAATTTATGTTGACATTATTTTTTTTCAATAAATATTCTACAGGACTGTCATCATCACTTAGCAATGCCTTAAGCATGTGCTCCGTTTCGATGTTAGGATTTTTATCATTGAAAGCGAGTTGCTGCGCTTTCTGAAAAATCTCCTGCGATTTAATCGTTAAACTATTTGGATTCATATATCTAAATTATTCTTTTAATAAATTTAACTATAGAACATCAAATTCTAAACCAATAGTTCATTCGATAATAATCAGCAATAATGTCTTGTAAACCAGCACAAATCTGCCGCAAATTCAGTCTCATCTAGTGTTTCATGCTTTTTTTACAGGCTGCATTTTGCCAATACAAATTGATAAAGCTGACGATTGGATGAAAAATAATTTTAATGATCTTGGTGAAAAAGCGTTGATAGTGTTTATCTTGATAGTGTTTATAAAGAATGGCAAGATCATTTATGAAAAAGCAGAGAACCATCTTCGCTAAAACAAAAAATGTTTGGGAAATTTATTGCCAAAAAACAAGGCCGTGACGCCGATGAAATGTTACAGG
>JBBPZF010000292.1:0-3728 GCA_038199105.1 Chitinophagales bacterium
TTTAATGTACGAAGAAACTGCCTATATCATAAGTGGTAACACTGACATTATCGTCATAACTAAAATGAACTTCTCCAACATTTCTTGCAAACCATCTTTCGTCAGTTTCTACGGCAACGGGCGATGGCACTATAAATAATTCATACTTCACCTTAATAACATCCGGGAAATTAAATGTGCCGATAGTTACAGGAACTGCTTTCGCCAAAAGCGTCATCTTAAAATAACCTGAAACAGGAAATCCCGATATACTTCCGGAGATATTGGGCGATTGCCACGTAGCACCTTGGGCTACATTATCTTTTAAAAATATATACTCGCCATGTACAGGCTGGTCAAAGGGCAAATAATTACTGTAATCCACATATTGATAATAGCTTCCGCCCGGCTTGCGATAATAAGATGAATCAGGAGCTCCCGTAGGAGGAACATAATCTTTAGTAATTGTCGAATAAGTATTTCCCGCCGCAGTCAGAGAATAATTTATTACGGCGAAATGCAGCGAATCAGAGGAAGTTCCACCTTCCAGGCCATAAGACCAGTTGGAGTTGAGGGTAGTCGGGAAATAATCACCCGATGGGGCTACGCCCGGTAAAGATGTGATGGTGAAGCTGCATGTACTGCTTCCATAATTTACTGAAAAAGCTAAAATGCCTGATGCAGAAGGTGTACCGGTGCCTGCCAATGTTACAATCTGCAAGCCCGTATTTGGAAAATTGCCAGAAGCTGAAAATTTTATACCGCTGACTGTATTCGTTGCGATCGAATAATTTCCAGGGGTTGCAACAGTTACCTGCAGTTGCACCGAATTTGTTGGGTTTAGCAGGATACCTTGCTGGTAAACGCCGCCAATGGTAAATGGCGTACAAGCACCACTTCCACCGCCTAATGTGCCCGTGGATGGATTGCTAAAATTTATGGTGAAGTTACATTGGTTGTTGCCGTATGTTACCGAGTAATCGCTGTTGCCTGAATTTGTCGGTGTACCGCTTCCAATCAATGTGACAGTTTGAGCACCCACGGAAGTAAAGGTTCCACCAGTTGAAAAAGTAACTCCGTTTACTGTGCTTGTAGAAATAGTATATGAGCCAGGCACTGCTACTGTAACCTGCAATTGCACAGTATTCGAACTGGTAAGTGCAACGCCAGCAGAATATGCGCCGTTTAATACAACAGGCTTACACGTGCCGGAGCTATCGCCCAACACGCCTGATGAAACACCGCCGGCTGTGCCGGAAATACTAATGGTAGAAGTAAATTTACCTTCAGTCAGCTGCACAACCTTATTTGAAGAATCTAATGCGGATCCTGAAAAATTTCCGGATATAACATTATTGCCAAACGAAGTGATATTAACGATGAATTCCCCAACCAGTTGATTGGCGTTAAATAAAGAGGCAGCGCCCGATGTATAATTGAATGATGACTGAAAAAGTGAAGCTTTATATGTGCCAATTTTGAAAGTATCAGCAAACAAATGCAAATGAAAAGTTTGTGATCCGTCAGCCGATGTTCCAATAAGATGAAGCTCTTTGGTGTTGCCGTTTGCAGCAATGTAAGCAGTATCCATATCACCTATATATTGAGCACCCGCATTTTTAAACTCCCAGCTTCCTGTGGGTAATTTAAGATTGCCGTTTTCCACACTGTATTCCTTTTGGCAACTATATAAGGCCAAAGTAGAAATCAATAAGTAAAATGCGGTCTTGAAAGTTTTCATGGTAGGTATTTAATATAATAAGTGATCTTTTGTGTTGGGTATAGATTAAATTTTACGAAACCTGCACTTCATCGTTTACTAATGTTTCTGTTTCTACGCTTTGGGCACTTACCCTTTCTGCATTTATTTTAAAAAAACGTTTTTGAAAAACAAGTATTGCTATGATGCCGGTTGAAATAGAGGCGTCGGCAAGATTAAATATGGGCCGGAAAAATTCAAAATCTTCGCCGCCCCATACAGGTATCCACATAGGGAAATGAGCATTGCGTATGATAGGGAAATACAACATGTCCACAACTTTGCCATGTAAAAAACCTGCATAGCCGTGAGCAGGAAACATTTTCGCAATATTGTAGGTGTACATACTGCTGTCTTCGAAAATGAGGCCATAAAACATGCTGTCAATTAAATTTCCAAGCGCCCCCGAAAATATCAATGCCGCACAAATAATAAAGCCGGGATGGTATTTATTCTTAATAATTTTCCTTATGTAAAACACGCCAAAAATTACGGCGGCAAGCCTGAATAATGTAAGAAGCATTTTGCCCCATTCTCCACCAAACTTCCAGCCATAAGCCATTCCTTCATTTTCTATAAAATAAAGCCTGAACCAACTGCCTAATACGGCGTGAGACTCGCCGGTGTGATAGTGCGTTTTTACATAAATTTTAAGCGCCTGGTCAGCCAGCACAACGAGGCAAATAATCAAAAAAACATTTCTTCCTTTCACTTAATAAATTTGAGCAGCAAAGATAGCAAAATTGGGAATGGCTGTTAATCAATTACGTTAATTGTTGTTAACGAAGATTTAGAATAAAATGATATGAAGCGTCTAATATTGCAGGATGTTTGCAGGTAGACAAGCATACATTACTCCTCAAAATAGACCCTTTTCACCCGTTGAGATATGCCTGTCATTAATTCGTAAGGAATAGTTTCTGCCCATAATGCTAAAGTAGATATTGAAAGTTTCTCTCCGAAAACTTCAACAGTTTCACCTTCTTTAATTGATTTGTATCCAGTAATATCAAGCATGGTCATGTCCATACACACATTTCCAATTACGGGAACCAATTTATCCCTTATCAGCATTTTCCCTTTTCCATTGCCAAGGCTCCTGGGATATCCATCTGCATAGCCGATGCGTACTGTAGCAATCACGCTATCACGGTCTAATTTTGAATTGCGTCCATAGCCCACGGTTTCGTCAGCTTTTACTTTCTTTATTTGAGATATGGTGGTAGTAAGCGTGCTCACGTTTTTAAGTTTTCGCTGCATAGTTTTATTGCTGTCTATCCCGTAAAGGCCTATCCCAAGCCGTACCATATTTAGCTTGCCGGATGCAAACCTGCTGATGGCCGAAGTATTGGCCGCATGTTTATAAAAAGTGTAGCCTAATGTGTTTTCGAGCAGTGTCGCTGCATCTTCAAATTGCTTTATTTGCTGTTGTGTAAAATCATCTTCTCTTTCATCATCGCTCGCAGCGAGATGTGTAAAGGCCGACATTATTTTTAGAAAAGTGTTTCGGGATAAATGTTCCGACAAAGCTTTTATATCATCAGTGGTAAAACCCAGCCTGTGCATGCCGGTATCAATCTTTACATGCGCGGGGTAATTGTTTATTCCACTTGATTTTAGAAAATCTTCAAAGGAATATAAAATGGAAAATGAAAATATTTCCGGCTCCAGGTTATAATTTATTAACGAAGAAAAAGTGCTTTCCTCAATATTCATTACCATTATTGGCAAGGTAATGCCGGCTTTCCGAAGCTCAACTCCTTCATCAGCATAAGCAACTGCGAGGTAATCAATTTTATTAAATTCCAATACTGCAGCGATCTCATAACTTCCGCTTCCATAGCTAAATGCCTTCACCATTCCCATGATTTTTGTGCCGGGTTTTAATAGCTGTCTATATTGCTTTAAGTTATGTACCGCTGCGTTAAGATTTATGGAAAGTACTGTCTGGTGCACCTTCTGCTCAAGCGCAACTACTATTTCCTCGAAA
>JBBPZF010000293.1:0-2405 GCA_038199105.1 Chitinophagales bacterium
GAAAGACTAAATAGTTTGAATGAAAGGGCTACCACCAAAACACTTCATGTGTCTCTGAACTTTAGCCCAATAGAAATGCTGAGCGATAACAAGCTAATTGAAATTGCTTCAATGTATATGGACAAGATCGGCTTCGGTGATCAACCATTTCTTATTTACAAACATAACGATGCAGGACACCCGCACATTCATATTGTAAGCACCACCATCAGGGAAGATGGAAGCCGCATCAACACACACAACATATGATGTGATTTTTTCTCCTTCTTTGTATATAATCAAACGTAAGAAAGTCAACGAATTCTTCATAGAAATTTAAATCAAGACCTTCAATCGTTATTGGCTTGTGTCTGAATTCTTCAAATGCCTTTAAATGTTCCTTCATGTTTCGATAAATCCTCGGCATGTCTTTACAAACTTTCCGTTCTTTGGATTTTATATAATCGTCAATCTGGCAATACAGATCGAAATTGGTTTGAGTACATTTATTTAAGACGTATGATTCTGCCTGCATTACAATCGTATCAACAGACGGGCCATCATCACTCTGATTAAATGATCTTTTTAGCAGTGGCAATTCATCAGTGATATTTTTCTTACGGGCATAATAAACTATGTCTTCAACATTTCGAATCAAGCGATCCAGTTTTTCATTAAGTTCACTTGCGCAGCCAAATCCCGGCGGTAATTCATTCGAAATTCTCAAAAATCTTTTATTCCAATACTTCGGGGGAATATAAATTTTAGAATTTAATAATATTCGCTTGTCCGGACGAAAGCAATACTGAATATAAATTGGACTTGTTCCATCTTTTCTTGTAGTCTTCCGGCAGACTAATTTAATTGGTAAATGCATCTTTCAATTTTAATAGTATTAGCTGCCAAAAGCGGCAAACAACATCTTTGTCGATTAAAATCGCATTTGCCTTTGTAAAGTTAAAAAACGAAAAAATGCAGGGAGTGTTATAAAAATTTGAAAATCAAACAGTTAACTGTAAAGAAGAGCAAAAATAAATAAGAACCAAATTGCTTTAATTCTTACTTCAGAGGTCCCGAGCGGATTCGAACCGCTGTGGAAGCTTTTGCAGAGCTCTGCCTAACCACTCGGCCACAGGACCTTTTTTGCCCCGAAGGGGGCCTTTCGAAAGCGCACAAAAGTAGGAAAAATTTATTTTACAATTTTCATTTACAAAATGCGAAATTCGATGGTTAAAATTACTACGTTAGGTACAAAACGTATCCTGGTATAAAATGCTTACACTCTCTAAAGCCTGAGTAATACATAAAATATGAATTCAATAGCGGAGTCGGAACTAATAATAAATACCAGGGGAGCCATTTATCATCTGGATGTGAAGCCCGATGAACTTGCACATAATATTATAACCGTTGGAGATCCTGCAAGAGTAAAAGAGGTAAGTAAATATTTTGACTCAGTAGAAGTAGAAAGGCATCACCGCGAGTTTGTTACACACACCGGCCATCTTGGTAAAAAAAGAATTTCCGTGGTAAGTACCGGCATCGGTACAGATAATATTGATATTGTGTTGAACGAGCTGGATGCCTTGGTAAATATTGATTTTACGACACGCACCATAAATTATGAGCAACAACAATTGAACATAATCCGCGTAGGGACTTCCGGCTCCCTGCAGGCTGATGTGCCGGTGGATAGTTTTGTAGCGAGCACACATGCCATCGGCATAGACAACCTGATGAACTTTTACCTGCAGGAAAATAACGAAGAGGAAAAACAATTGCTGCATTCTTTTATTACACAGACACAATTGCATGGCAGGTTCAGCCAGCCCTATATTGCAGGAGCATCTATGTCGCTGATCAAACATTTTGTTGAAGGCTACCACCAGGGTATCACTGTTACGTGCCCCGGTTTTTACGGGCCACAAGGCCGCATATTGCGCTTAGGTCTTAGCCATCCGCAATTAAATGACCACTTTACTGATTTTGCATTCGGCCATCACAGGATCACGAATTTCGAAATGGAGACGGCCGGCATATATGGGCTGGGCAATGCTTTGCATCATCATTGCCTTTCTCTTAACGCTATTGTAGCTAATCGCATTCATAAAACTTTTAGCGCTGATGGCAATGCAGCGGTTGAAAAATTAATTAAAAAAACGCTTGAAATAATTGCCGAAAATTTTTAAAAATGAAAGTGGAATTTTATAAGTACCAGGGAACAGGAAATGATTTTGTAATACTTGATAACCGCCAGGGAATTTACAGCGCCATTACTTCCAGGCAGGTTCATCTTTTATGCAACAGGCGTTTCGGCATAGGTGCCGATGGATTGATGTTGTTTAATAATAAAGAAGGTGCGGATTTTGAAATGAAATATTTTAACAGCGATGGAAACGAAGGGTCACTGTGCGGCAATGGCAGCA
>JBBPZF010000294.1:0-3221 GCA_038199105.1 Chitinophagales bacterium
TTAATAAAAAAATAAAAAAGATGATACCTATTTATGAGACTTAAGGTGTCGTGATTATTTCCCCACTTTTTTCAATAACATCCCTCGCCAAAACCCTATGGATAGCTCGTTTGCCTGTCAGTAATACCGTAAAGCTTAGTAAAGCACAGGCAGCCATTACACCACTCATGGGAAGTGCCGTTTCATTGTGAAGGAAACTCACCAGCGCCGATGTAAATGCGCCAATGCCTAATTGTATAGCGCCCATTAAGGCAGATGCCCTTCCCGCATTTTTAGTAAAAGGCGCCATGGAAAGAGCCGATGAATTTGGAAATGTAAAACCCTGGCAGCTTAAAAAAATGAATATTAAAAATATCGTAGAAAATAAGCCAAGGAAGTGAAAGAGATGCCCGATGAATAGTAAGGAGCCGGCAATACTCTGGCAAAGCAATGCAACACGAATGATTTGCTCACTGGAATATTTTCTCAGGACAATCGTATTTACCTGGCTGGAAAGAATGAGGCCGCCGGCAATTATTGCGAAGATCCATCCAAACTGTTGACCCGTGACATGATACAATTCCATGAAAACATGCGGTGAGCCTGCTATGTATGCATACAATCCCGCAGCAGCTATTGATCCGGTAAATGCGTAGGTATAAAATTGCGGCACCTTCACAATTTGCAGGAAACTTTGTATAATGGGCGCAGGCAGCAAAGAAACCGTTGGATCAGCTTTTCGGCTCTCGGGCAAAGTAAAATATACAGCAGCTAAAGTAATTGCGCCTATAGAAGCGAGAATAATAAATATAGATTGCCAGCCAAATAAAGCCGTAACGTATCCGCCAGTGGTTGGGGCAACAATTGGCGATACAGCAATTACCAGCATCAATAAGGAAAATACTTTGGCATTTTCCTCAACCGGAAAAATATCACGCACCATAGCACGGGCAGCTACCATGCCTGCACAGCCACCAAGTGCCTGCAACAATCTTATGGCAATAAGTGCATCAGCAGACCTGCATAATGCACAGCCAACAGACGCCAGTATGTATAAAACAAGGCCGAAGTAAAGCGGGTTCTTGCGGCCGTACCTATCCAGCAATGGCCCATATAATAATTGCCCGAGAGATATGCCAACAAAAAAGCTTGACAGCGACAGAGAAATGTAAGCCGTAGTAGTATGAAGGTCGGCGGCTATTGCAGTAAACCCTGGCAGATACATATCAATAGAGAACGGCCCGATGGCCGAAAGTGAGCCAAGAATAAGTATTATAAAAAATTTCTGCTTTCCTTCCATGAGAGTAAAACTATTAAAGCATTTTCATTTTCAATGTTGAAATAAAATATGTGGTAGAAAAAATGTGATAGGTACACTTGAAGAATTTATTCATCGCAATTTTTAGGCTAATCAATATTTGATGTGCTGGAAGGCTCTATGATTTCGACAGTTTAGATCAATCCCTTTTAAACAACTCCAAATAGTCAAGTCCTGGGTAGTGCCTGTATTAGAATTTATTGACGCTTCATAATAAAGCCCATAAGGTTGGGTCATTAAGGAGATTTTTTTCTACTAAGGCGCCGAAGGGAGTTAAAAGATTGGTTAAGTAAATTCCAAAATTGAATCTCAAAATAATTTTTTCCTGCAAATCAAATATCACTCATCGCAATTTTATAACCGTATGGCAGCAATTTTACAATCAGTAAGTTTGCGAGATTTAGGCTAAGAAGATTATAGCTTTATTTATGAGAAAATTTTTTTTGGATCTTGTCAATATCAGGCATAACACCGATTTTGAGAAAACAAAGTCATCTATCAGTGAAGGTATTTACCTGCGTGGTTATAATTTTTGGATACTCATCTGTTCCACCGTTCTTTCTGATATTGGGCTGGACGTAAATTCAGCCGCTGTTATTATTGGCGCTATGCTTATTTCGCCGCTTATGTCTCCTATATTAGGTATAGGTTTTTCGCTTGCAATACATGATAAAAAAGTGCTGCTGCAATCCTTAAAAAATCTTACAACGGCTGTATTGATAAGCCTTGGTGTATCTGTTATTTATTTTTATCTGTCACCGTTGGGCCAGCCTACGCCAGAGCTTCAGTCGCGTACTTTCCCTACTTTACTGGATGTGTTGGTTGCATTGTTCGGAGGCATTGCAGGTATCGTATCTATCTCGAGGCAACAGCAAACAAACGCTATTCCTGGTGTGGCCATCGCTACTGCTTTAATGCCGCCCCTATGTACTGCAGGGTTTGGTATTGGCACTAATAATTGGGATTATTTCTTTGGCGCTATCTACCTGTTTTTTATCAATGCCGTATTTATAAGTATGGCAACTTACCTTGTTGCGAGATACCTGCGTTTCCCGGAGAATAAATTTATTAACCGGAAAATTGCGGTGCAATACCGCACGTGGTTCATCATAATTAGCATGATCGCTTTAACGCCAAGCATCTATTTTCTCTATACCGTTTACAAAAAAGAATTGATTAAAACAGACATTAATGAGCTTGTGATAATGCCTATAAAAAAAGAAGGGAATGAAATACTAAAGTGGGAAGTAACCAACAGTGACACTGCAACATTCATAAAAGCGTATTACTCCGGACGGCAATTAAGCGATAGCTTATTAAAGACAATTGATAGTACATTACACGTTCATAAAATGTACAGCTACTACCTTCTTCCGCTAAGGGTGAATCTTACAAAAGCCGAAGTGAGCCAGCTAAGTGCAGACATGACAAGAAAAATTATAGATGAAATGCATTTGCAGGAAATGAAAGAGCAGATACGGATTTTAAATACTGTAGATACGCTGTCTTTTACGCAAATTTTTAAAGAGACTAAAATTGCCTTTCCCTTTATTGATACTATTTCCCATGGCTGGTTGATGTATCCCGATACGTCACACGTTATTGATACTTTTCCCATTGTTTTTTATAAAACGCTTTCGCCCATAGATAAAGGGAAGACCAATCAGCTTTACAAATATCTTCGGGAACGGTTTGCGCGTGACACAGTTGTTCTCATAAAAAAATAGGAATCTAACGGGTAACATTAAACGACGAAAGCAATATCGAAGAATATATCGTAACCCAATCCATCTTTAAGGTGTGACAATTTCTCTACCACTGACACTTTTTGTCTTTCTAAAGATTGTGCGAATTCATTTACTGCGTAATATTGCTCAACAAAACATGTCAATATTTTTTAAAGGTCTTTACTATGAATGACAAA
>JBBPZF010000295.1:0-2206 GCA_038199105.1 Chitinophagales bacterium
ATCGCATCTACGCCAAGGCTGGCCCCTCTTGTGCCTGCCCCAATCTCGCTTGGCACTTCGATTAATTTAATATTCTTCATAATTACTTTTTACCCGGTATCTCAATTGTATTTTGCCTTTGGCAAGATAGATTTTCCGCGCAGCGTTCGCAATTTACCGCCCCCACAGAAATAAGAATAGTTAAGTGGCAATGCAACTGTATAACGTAGCCTGCATACACAAGTATATCGCTAAGTGCTTAATTATCTAAGCACACGCAAGCACAGAAAATTTACCTGCATTTATTAATGTATCGCAATTGTTGGTACATGGCTATGGTACGCCAGTTTCTTAGTATGGCTTGTTTTGAAAAGCTGGCTTAAAAAGCCATGCCTGCGGGGAACGGTAATAATCGCATCTATCTCTTTTGTTTCCACAAACCTGTTTATACCTTCAAGAAAATCGTAGGCCCGCAAAAAGGAGAACTCCGGGCTGTAGCTTCCTACTTTATCTTCCATGCATTCTCTTTCAATTTTAAATTCGTCAGTAAGCTCAATGTAATGTTCGCTATCAACGTTAAGAATTTCGAGAGACGGCTTAAACGTGTCCAAAATATTTTTAAGGGCAGCGAAAGGAGTACAGCGTGCAACATCTTTGAAATCCGAAGTAAAAACCACTTTCTTCAGACCGGTAAATTTTGCATCTGGAGGAATGATCATTACGGGAGTGTTCACATGCCTGATAACGTTCAGCGTATTTGTGCCCATAAAAACCTGCTTGATGCGTGAGCTCCCTGTAATACCCATGATCACCATATCCACATGGTTTCCCAATACATATCGCTGTATATTTTCTATAAACGATCCTTCTTCAGATTCAAAAGTAATGGTGGTATTGCCAGTAATGGTGGTATTGCCCTTTGCCAGGAGCCCGGTCCTCAGATCATTTAGCTCCAGGTCGGTAATTGTTTTACGGGACCCTTCTTCTTTTTCAGTTAGGGCCGCATAACTTATTCTGCTGTAAACATTATAGAGGATAATATTTGCGCCGGGAATATCATTACTAAGCGCCATGGCATATTCGGCTGCGTTCACTGAAGTATCAGAAAAATCTACCGGAACTAAAAATGTTTTCATTTTATAAATTTATTTTTTGTAAAAATAAAGAAAACAAATCGTTGTGTGTAACTCCTCTAAACATAGCTGATATATCAAACGCGCCCCAAAAGTTAACCGGAAAAAATTTCTGTGATAAACCTGTGCATAATTTGGCTATGCCCCGGCATCTTCTACGGCCTTTCTTTATGGCATAACTAATATATTTGTCCGCCTGCCTTTATGTTACCGGCGGGGCTTACTAAAAAATAGAAACGTGAGATTAAAAAGCCTGGAAATAAAAGGATTTAAAAGTTTTGCCGATAAAACCATCCTCAATTTTGATGAAGGAATTACCGGAGTAATAGGCCCAAATGGTTGTGGCAAAAGCAATATTGTTGATAGCATTCGCTGGGTGATTGGTGAACAAAAGATCAGCCAACTGCGAAGTGAAAACCTGGAAAGCCTTGTGTTCAATGGCTCCAAAAGCCGCAGTGCAAGCGGTCTCGCAGAGGTAAGCCTTACTTTTGAGAATACACGCAATTTACTGCCCACGGAATTTAATACGGTTACAGTCACCCGAAAATATTATAAAAACGGTGAGAGTGAATACCGCCTGAACGATGTGAGCTGCCGCCTCAAAGACATTCATAACCTTTTTATGGATACGGGTGTAAGTACGGATAGCTATGCGATAATTGAGCTCGGGATGGTGGATGATATTATAAGAGATAAAGATTATAGTCGGCGCAGAATGCTGGAGCAGGCCGCAGGTATTTCTATTTATAAAACAAGAAAGAGAGAAGCCAAGCTGAAACTGGATGCTACAGAGCTGGATATTGCACGTATTGAAGATCTTCTTTTTGAAATAAATAACCAACTTAAAACGCTGGAGAGCCAGGCAAAAAAAGCAGAGAAATATTATGAAATAAAAAAGGAATATCGCGAAATAAGCATTGAACTTGCGAAGGCTGCGTTAGAAGGGTTTAATATCAGCTACCGCGAATTAAATGAGCAGCAAAAAATAGAAACGGATAAAAGAATAGAACTGGAAGCGGTAATTGCTACCGGAGAAGCGGCTATTGAAAAAGAAAAAGCGGACTTTATCGAAAAAGAAAAAGCGCTTCACGATC
>JBBPZF010000296.1:0-3634 GCA_038199105.1 Chitinophagales bacterium
AAAGTTTTATCAGGAAGCCACATGCCCAATTTTATGTACATGCCCATCTTTACAAGCGTAGAAGAGCGTAATGCGCAATGGAAAAGGTTTGGCGATGATTCAGTCTGGAAAGATATTTCTGCACGCCCTGAAAATGAAAACAAAGTTTCTGTTTCGCACATTGATAGTATCTTAATGCACGCTGCCGAGTATTCCGATTTTTAAAACTGTATCGCTAATATCACCATTAATTTTCTTAAAATTTATTTAGAATATAATTTCTTTAAAACCCAATTACGATTATTTATATGAATAAAGTTTTTCCTTCACTTACTGCTTTACTTATTTTATCCATCTTCTATTCATCACAAATGCAAGCGCAGAATATTGCGAAGCCTGCTCAGCCAAATGTTAGTGCTATGGTAAAGCAGATGACCCTTGAAGAAAAGGTTGGTCAAATGGCACAGGTTTCAATCGAATCACTTGGCGGCGTACAAAATGGAAACTTTTCTTTCAATCAGGATAAATTTAAAGATGCTGTAGTCAATTACAAAGTCGGCTCGTTATTGAATACGCCAGGCTTGCTGAATCCGACTCAATGGAATGGCATAATTGAAGAAATTGAAAAAGCGGCAAAAGAAACCCGCATGAAAATCCCCGTGCTGTATGGCCTTGATGATAATCATGGCGTAAACTATGTTGCAGGTGCTACGCTTTTTCCGCAGGAGATCGGGCAGGCTGCCACCTGGAATCCGCAATTGGTTTACAATGCTGCCGTTATTACCGCCTACGAATCAAGGGCTGCCGGAGTTCCGTGGACCTTTTCGCCTGTGCTTGACTTAGGCACCAACCCGCAGTGGCCGCGTATTTGGGAAGGCTTTGGTGAAGACCCCTATCTTATTTCCCAATTGGGCGTTGAGTTTGTAAAAGGCATACAGGAGCCATTAGGAAGCAAAGAAAAGCTTGCGGTAAGCATTAAACATTATATGGATTATTCCGATCCGAAGTCTGGCCACGACAGAACTGATTCACGGATACCTGAATATTATTTACGTGAATATCATTTGCCTCCTTTTGCCGCAGCAGTTAAAGCCGGCGCAAGAACGGTGATGGTAAACTCTGCATTAATCAATGGTGTGCCAACGCATATCAATAAACATATTCTTACCGATATAATGAAAGGTGAGCTTGGCTTTACCGGTTTCATCGTTTCCGACTGGCAGGATATTGAAAATGTTTATCGCCGGGATCATGTAACAAGTGATATAAAGGGCGCCATCATGCTGGCAATAAACGCTGGCATTGATATGTCAATGATACCGTATGATTATAAAGAATTTTGTACTGATCTTATCGCCCTCGTTAAAGAAGGTAAAGTGCCAATGAGCAGAATTGATGATGCTGTTACGAGAATTTTAAGAGTGAAAGCAGAGCTTGATCTTTTTAACACGCCCGTTACTTACATTAAAGACTACCCGAAGTTTGGCAGCGCAGAATTTGAGAAAGCTTCTTACAACACTGCCGCGGAGTCTATAACACTTTTGAAGAATACCAACAATGTTTTGCCCATTTTAAAAACAGCAAAAATTTTAGTGACCGGGCCAAATGCCAATTCCATGCGCACCCTTAACGGCGGCTGGACCTACACATGGCAGGGGGAAAAAACCGATCAATATGCAGGCAAATACAATACAATTTTAGAAGCGGTAAAAAATAAGTTTGGCAATGAAAGGGTAAAATATGAAGAAGGGGTTGCCTATAAAATGAGCGGACAATATTTTGAAGATTCTTTAGTGAACATGGATGCCGCCGTACAAGCCGCAGCAGATGTGGATTATGTGTTATTGTGTATAGGAGAAAACAGTTATACAGAAACGCCGGGTAATTTGAATGACCTGAGCTTATCTGATAACCAACTTGCATTGGCAGAAGCAATGATAAAGACGGGCAAGCCTGTTATTATGATTTTAAATGAAGGGCGCCCGAGAATTATCCGTCGCATAGAGCCCGGTGCAGCGGCCATTCTTGACATTTATCTTCCATCTAATTTTGGCGCGGATGCATTAGCTGATATTCTTACCGGCGATATTAACCCAAGTGGTAAATTGCCCATCACTTATCCGCAATACACTAATTCATTAGCGGGATACATTCACAAGCCGTCCGAAGGAATTGGAAATCCGCAGGGAGGGGAATCCAATTCGCAGTATCAGTTTGGGTTTGGTTTGTCTTATACTACGTTTGAATACAGCAATCTTAATATTGATAAAAAAACTTTTTCACCAAATGAAACGGCAACGATAACTGTGATTGTAAAAAATACAGGTAGCCGTGATGGTAAGGAAGTGGTGCAATTGTTCACGTCTGACCTTGTGGCCTCACTTACACCTGATGTAAAGAGATTACGGGCTTTTGAGAAAGTTGAACTTAAGGCAGGTGAATCAAAAACGGTAACTTTTAAATTGCCAATGAAAGATTTGGCATTTGTAAATACTGACAATAAACAGACAGTTGAAGCAGGTGATTTTAAATTAATGGTGAGCGGTGAAACTGCTTCCTTTACTGTAAATAAGACCATAGTTTATTGATAAATATTTTAGATTCAAACAAACAAATAAGCCATGAAGAAAAATTTACCAGCATGTACTCTCCTGCTATGCCTTGCCTTGATACTTTTATCCGCTTCATCTTATGCTCAAATACCTGTATTCAACTCTGTCATACCGAATACAATAACACCGGCGGAGTTTGATAAATTTCAATTAGATATAGATCTGTCTGCAGGTTATACTAATGCTTATGATTATGGTGATATTGATGTGAGCTGTATCTTTTTTGCACCCAGCGGGAGAAAAGATACGGTTGACGGATTCTTTATGCAGGACTATATTTTAAATCCAGATGGATCGCTTACCGCGTCCGGGACAGGAGCTTTCAAAGTGCGATATGCACCCAATGAATCAGGGAATTGGAGCTATATTTTATCGTGTAAAAATTCAGCAGGGACTACCACGCGAGCCTCACAAAATTTTCAATGCATTACCTCTTCTAAAGCTGGCTTTATAAGAAAAAATGCCACTAACTATTTGAATTTTGATAATGGAAAACAATACTTTCCTATTGGAGAAAACATGGGATGGCAAGATAATAATGTTGTTACAGACTACGCCGATTGGGTAACCAAGCTTGCTAATAACGATGGGAATTTTATCCGTGTTTGGATGTCAAGCTGGGCTTTTGCATTGGAATGGAAAAATGGAACCAATGGATTTAGCGGGTTGGAAAAATACAAGCAATCCTCCGGATTTTATCTCGACTGGTTGTTAGATTATTGTAATCAAAAAGATGTGTACATGATGCTTACCCTGAATAATCATGGGCAGGTTTCTACGAATGTAAATCCGGAATGGGCTGACAATCCTTACAATGCTGCGAATGGCGGCCCCGCAACAAATACATGGGATTTTTTTACTGATGCAACTGCCAAGACAACTTTTAAAAACAGGTTAAGATATATAGTGGCGAGGTATGGCTACTCTCAGAATATTCAAAGCTGGGAACTGTTCAATGAAGTGGATTGGACAGATCAATTCTCTACACGAAAATCTTCTGTATCCGATTGGCATAGCGAAATGGCCGGTTACATAAAATCAAA
>JBBPZF010000297.1:0-4836 GCA_038199105.1 Chitinophagales bacterium
ACCTACCCTCCTGATCAACGAGTGATTTAATTTTGGTTGATAATTTAATAGATAAAATGATGCGTATGTGAAGGGATGATTTAAACAAAATCCTACATCAGCTCTTAAATTGCATAATCATCCATGCACGCGTTGGCGGTTTTTGCATCTGTACAAAAAAATTACCCTTGCGGAAATGTAAAAGATATAAAATCCGGTGAAGCGCTTATTGGCGCCACGATATTTGTTACGAAAGAAAAACGAGGCATCACTCAAATTCTTATGACTTTAATTCTATTTCTTGCTGTTCGTGTACCCGGAATAATAATATAGAAAAAGAATTCTAAATAAATTGATTTTACTCTCCAATCATTAACTTTTAATTATGGCAGTTATGTGCCTATCTTCCGATTTCCGCCAAATTCCGGTTATAGCTTTGTACAATTATTAAACAATAAAAAATGAAAAACATGAAAAAAGTTATAAGCTTAGCAGCAATTTTATTTGCTTTAGGCACCGCAACATTTGCGCAGGAAAAAGCCGAAGGCAATGAACATATAAATGTTCCTGCAAAAGTTAAATCAGCTCTTATGCAAAAATATCCGGAGGCGAAAAATGTTGGATGGGAAAAAGAAAACGGAAACTATGAAGCCAACTGGGGCGGCAAATCAGGAGAAGATAATTCAGTACAATTTACTCCCGCAGGTAACTTCATTGAAATTGTAAATGCTATTCCTGTAAGCCAGCTTCCTGCAAACGTGGTTGCGTATGTAAAGCAACACCACAATGGAGCGAAGATTACCGAAGCCGGCAAAGTAACAGACGCAAAAGGAAAAATGTCTTACGAAGCAGAAGTCCATGGTAAGGACATCATATTTGATGAGAATGGAAATTTTGTAAAAGCAGAGTAATAATAAAGTTTAATTACAGATATTAGCTGTCCCGATAAAATGGGACAGCTTTTTATTTATGTGGATGAATAGATATAAGATCATACTCCTTTTAGCTTTTGTGTTGCCGTTATGCGCTTTGGCGCAAACAAAAGACCTTTCTTATTTTATAGATAAATCAGTTACTAATAGTCCCCAGCTTTTAGAATATAGAAATTTACTTTTATCAAATAGTATCGACAGCCAGTTGATTATTGCTGCAAACCGCTATCAAATTACAGGCAATGGAAACACTTATTATGCCCCGATAATAAAGGGTTATGGTTATGACATTGCTATTACAAATGGCCAGCAGCTTTCTGCTTTGATCGCCCTTAACAAACAGATTTATAACAAAAGAAATCTGAGCCTCCAGTTCAACAACCTGCGGCTGCAACGTGATTCACTAAATGTCACTTCCAGCATCACTATACAGGATATAAAAAAGTCCATCATCACGCAATACATCACAGCGTATGGCGATCAGTTGCAACTGCAATTTAACGATGAAGTGATTAGCCTTCTTGCAAATGAAGATTCTGTTTTAAAAAGGCTTACGCAAAAAAATGTTTACCGGCAGGTTGATTATTTGTCTTTTTTAGTTACTCTGCGGCAACAAGAGCTAACCCGCAGCCAGCTTGATCTGTTATACAAAAGCGATTATGGTACATTAAATTACCTGGCAGGAATTGTAGATACCACCACCTCTACCCTTTCTCCTCCAAACTTGCAGGTGGTAACAAATTATTTAGAAAACAGTTCTCCCTTTTTACAAAAATATAAACTTGATAGCGCTAGGCTTATCAATGAAAAGAACCTGGTAGATATCGGTTACCGGCCTAAAGTAAGCCTCTTTGCTGACGCAGGTTATCAAAGTTCTTTTAATATTGCGCCTTATAAAAATTTTGGGACAAGCGTAGGGGTTAACCTCAGCATTCCAATTTATGACGGCCATCAAAAACAATTACAATACACAAAAATTAATATACAAGAACGCACGCGACAAAAACAAAGAGATTTTTTTTCGACCCAGTATCGCCAGCAAATTTTGCAACTGCAGCAACAGCTCAAAGCGCTGGAAGGTCTTAGAGAACCTATAGACAAACAAATAGAATACCTGCAAACATTAATAGATGTAAATGGAAAATTACTTGAGACAGGTGATATAAAAATAACCGACTATGTGCTTGCGCTCAGCAATTACATAAGCTCAAGAAATTTGGTTATTCAAAATATAATTTCACGCTTTCAAATCATAAATCAATTGAATTACTGGAATACAAATAATATGAACACGAACAACACAAATAATAATATTATTAAATGAAGCTTATAAAATTCCCGAATCAATTTCCTGTAATGCAGGTAATGCTTTACTTCACTTTTTGTATAATGATTTTGAGTTGCAAACAAAAAGATAACAGCAGCTCTGCGAGCGACACGCCTGAAACGCGTACACCCGTTACCGTTACATCAGTAAGTTTCGATCCGATAAAAGAATATATAGAGTTGAATGCTACCGCTTCGTTTCTTCAGCAGAGCTATGTAAAATCAAATTTGAATGGCTATATAAAGCAGGCAAATATTAAGATCGGCGATTATGTAAATCGTGGCAAAACTCTATTCGTGCTAAAAACCAAAGAGGCTGAAGCCATCGGTAATGCGGTGAACAAGCTCAATCCTGATTTTAAATTTTCAGGGACAAACATTATTTCTGCTAATGCAACTGGTTACGTGACAGAACTCGATCATCATCAGGGCGACTATGTGCAGGATGGTGAGCAGCTTGCAGTAATGAGTGATTCTAAAAGTTTTGTCTTTGTAATGAATGTGCCTTACGAAGACAAGCCTTATGTATCAATTGGCAAACAGGTAGAAGTGATTTTGCCAGACGAGGAGCGTTTGCAAGGAACCATTTCATCGGCGATGCCTATGATTGATTCAGTATCTCAAACGCAATCTTTTTCTGTAAGAGTAAATCCAACACACACCATTCCGCAGAACCTTGTTGTAAAAATAAAAGTTATAAAAGTGAACAAGACAGCGGCAGCAACGCTTCCAAAAAAATCAATCCTGTCAGACGAAACGCTTTCAGAATTTTGGGTAATGAAAATGATTGATGATACGACTGCCGTGAAAGTTCCCATAAAAAAAGGAATAGAAAGCGGGGACAGAGTTGAGATTCTTTCTCCTGATTTTTCGCCAAAAGATAAAATATTATTAAGTGGAAATTATGGATTGGCTGATACAGCGTTAGTAGTGGCCTCCCCCAGCCCCTCCAGGGGAGGGGAGTAAGAACGCGGTCTGCAATTGAATAATGATGTTTTAAATATTAAGATTTAGATAAGAAATGATTAATGAGTAATCCAAATAATATAGAAGATTCCGCAGAACCCTCCTTTGGAGGGCAGGGAGGCCAAGATTCCGCAGAACCCTCCTCTGAAGGGCAGGGAGGCCAGCAGGGAGGCTTCTTCACTACTTACAAAAGCCCGCTGACCGTTGTTTTAGTTATACTCATCCTTGGTGGAGTATTCGCATATACCAAATTACAGACTTCGCTTTTCCCGGAAATAACTTTCCCGAAAATAAAGATCATTGCAGACGCAGGCCTGCAGCCGGTTGACAGGATGATGGTAACAGTAACCCGGCCCCTGGAACTGGCTATTAAAAAAATTCCAGACTTAGTTGATGTGCGAAGCACTACCAGCAGGGGAAGCTGCGAAATTTCGGCATATTTAGATTGGAATGCAAGCATTGATCTCAGCCAGCAAAGATTAGAATCGCGGATTGCAGAGATAAGAAATACGTTGCCGCCTAACGTAAACATTACGGTAGAGAAAATGAACCCTTCTATTCTGCCGGTGATGGGCTACTCCTTAGAAAGTAGTGACCTTTCACCAATTGAGTTAAAACAATTAGCGGTATATACCATTAAACCTTTTCTGAGCCAGGTGGCCGGAGTTTCAGACATTGCCATCAGCGGCGGCAAATCGAAAGAATATTGGGTGAAACTTGATCTTCAGAAAATGAGTACGCTTTCCGTGACACCCGATTCAGTAAACGCTGCACTCAATCAAACTAATTTCATTAAAGCCAACGGATACCTTTCTGACTATCGTTACCTCTACCTTACCCTTACGGATGCTTCGGTACTTTCTTTAAATGATTTGCAAAATGTTGTCGTAAGAAATAATGGTAAACGCGTTGTACTTCTAAAAGACATAGCCGAGATAGAGGTGAATGAAGCAGTTCAGTACGTTAAAATAAATGCCAATGGCAAAGAAGGCGTATTGATTGGCGTGGTAAAACAGCCCAACAGCAACCTGGTGGATGTATCCGCCCAAATGAAAGCCAAAATTGAAGACCTGAAAAAAGTTATTCCTAAAAATGTTACCATCAAGCCTTACTACATACAGGGCGATTTTGTAAATACAGTTGTAAAAAGCGTAACAGACAGTTTGTGGATAGGGCTCGCACTGGCAATTATTGTTGCCATTATTTTTCTCCGTTCTTTTAAAGCGAGCGCCACTATTTTAGTTGTTATCCCGGTTACGCTGGGCTTTACGCTGATTGTATTGTACGCCATCGGTTATACCCTGAACATTATGACACTGGGTGCATTGGCTGCCTCAATTGGTTTAATTATAGATGATGCCATTGTGGTGGTGGAGCAGATTCACCGAACGCATGAAGAAAACCCTGATGACAGTTACAAAAATATTGTGAAGAATGCCATCCAATATTTGTTACCCGCAATGGTAGGTTCTTCATTAAGCACCATCGTGATCTTTTTACCTTTCATATTAATGAGTGGCGTGGCAGGCGCCTATTTTAACGTGCTTACCAATACAATGATCATCACTTTGGTTTGTTCCTTCTTTGTAACCTGGATCTGCCTTCCGGTAGTGTATCTTTTATTTTCAAAGAA
>JBBPZF010000298.1:0-2862 GCA_038199105.1 Chitinophagales bacterium
CGACACCCTTGCTCTTGGCTAATACTCCCTACTGTAAAGTGTATTCAGGACTTGCACCTTATAGCTGATACACATGCCTGGCGCACATAAAAAAAGCCGGCAATTTGCCGGCTTTTTGGATAGATATAATACTTACACATTATGTTATTTAGGAAGTAACACTTTGTCCACTACATGAATCACTCCATTGCTTTGATTAACATCAGCGATGGTAACTTTAGCAGTACCACCATTCTCATCTTTCACCATTATTGATTTGCCATTTTGCATGATCATCAGTTTTTCTCCCTGCACAGTAGTTAAAGTTGCTGATCCGTTTCCGTCTTTAATCATCTGCATCAGGTCACTTGAATTTAATCTGCCCGAAACTACATGATAGGTTAATACTGTTGTTAATTTGGCTTTGTTTTCAGGCTTTAATAAAGTTTCAACAGTGCCATTAGGTAAAGCATCGAAAGCTTCATTGGTGGGGGCGAATACGGTAAACGGGCCTGGTCCTGACAACGTTTCAACAAGGCCTGCTGCTTTTACTGCTGCTACCAGTGTTGTGTGGTCTTTAGAATTCACGGCGTTTTCAACTATATTTTTTGTTGGATACATTTCTGCACCACCTACCATTACAGTTTTATTCATGCTATCCATTCCATCCATTTTTTTCATCTTGTTTGATGAAGTACACGCAGCAAACATTGCTAAAGAGCATATTGCTAATAATTTAATTTGTTTCATTTTTTGATTTTTTTAAAAGTTTAGTTGTTTGATTCATCTACGCGTTATGACAAAAGATGGATTTTATTTTTTATAAATCAAGAGAGAAGTAACGGTGTAGGATACACGAAAATTAATTAATTAGACAAGAGCGAGAAGTTCAATAAAATTGATGTAGAATTTAACAGCAGGCAGCGGAAATTATTTTGATTTTTGACTGTTGTTTGCATGCATTTTCTATGCAACGAATAAGTATTTAAACAAATAAATATTTCCGCAGCCTTTCCGCTAAAAAAAGTTAGTTAATAACCTTAAAATAAAATTTGTAGAAAAGAGAAGTAGAAAAAATAAATAGAAGAATAATAATTAAATCTTCGAGATGACAACCATTGCATCCATAGTAGGAGTGGGGCTGCCACCGGCTTTTTCAAGTGTAATTGCAAAAGCATCAGCCTTGCCAAAGGATTTCATTTTTTGTATGCGGTAAGTTCCTTTCTCTGTTGAGATCATTCCGCCGCTCACTGGCTTACCATCCACAATAGCCCATAGCTGGTATTGTTTTCCCTCAGGCACCGCAGGAAGATTAGAAGGATCTATATAAACCTCCCCGGTATTTTTCATCCAGAATATTTTAGCCAAAGCTTCAGGTGAATGAGGTGTGCCATTTAAAACGACAGACTTTGAATTTTTATCCGTCATCACCTCAATGTCTTTGTTCATAGCAATATTTGCTGTTTCCTGCTGAGCAATCTTTTGCTGAGCTACAGCGAGGCTATCATTGGCAGATCGATATTTTTGATAATAAGAATAGTTAAGAATAAGACTTCCCACCAATAGAATGAGCATGGCCGCAGCGGCAATTTTTAAGAACGAAGGAGTGCGATAAGAAGGCATCTCCACTACCTTGCTATCATTCCTGGAAAAGGTAAGTTTATTATCTTTATCACCTTCTGAAATTTGAGAAAGTATTTTTTCCTTCACCGAAGAGGAAGGTTCTACTGCATGTGCCTGGGCATAAGATTCAAGCGACATTTGTATATCATCCAATTCCTGTTTCACTTCAGGGTATTGGCTTATCCAGTCCTGTACCTGTGCTGTCTCTTCAGGAGAAGCAAGGCCTAAAGCATAAAGCTCAAGTAAACCGGATGATATGATGTCGTTTATATTCAATTTTAATTTCGCAATATTTTTCTTAATTCAATAATAGCCGTTCGCATTCTTGTTTTGACGGTACCTAATGGAATATCTAAATGTTTAGATATCTCATCCTGGGTGAATCCCCCAAAATAAGCAAGATCAATGATTTGTTTCTGGTCGTTTTTGAGAAGGGTTAAATGTTTCCTGATGCCAATTGCATCAAAGCTTGCAGCGTTATTGGTATTGTCGCTGATGTTATCTACGGCATTCTCAGCAGACTGGATTTTCGACTGCTTTTTATAACCCTTGCTTCTTATAGTGTCTATCGTTAGGTTGCGTGTAATATTCAGCATCCAGGTAAAAAGACGCCCTTTGGTGTTATCGTAATTGGAGAAATTTTTCCAGATTTTTACAAACGCTTCCTGCAAAACATCTTCTGCAAGCTCCCTGTTTTCAAGCATCTTAAAGATGATGCCAAACAAAGCAGCCGAATAATTATCATAGAGATATTCAAAAGCGGATTTGTCCTTGCTTTGCAAAAGGTAGATTAGCTCTTCCTCATTATATTTCTTTACTTCGGACAAACGTTAACTTAAATTAAAACCAAAAATTTTTGTAAAACCTACGCAATAAAGATAGGTTTTTACAATTAAAATCAGGATTTCTTAAAAATAAAAATTCTCTGGATACAGGAAAATTTTATTGATGCAATTTTGTAGCATACAAAAATATAAAGTGTTGGTTTACTTTTCGAAATAGCAGGTAGTTCCACCAACCCAATCCTTTTCCATATTATATCGTACGCCAATCATTTTGCCCTTGCTTAGCCTGGCCAGGTTATTTACAGCTACTGGCCTCGGCGCTCCCTTTTCCCAAAAATAAAATATTCTGATCTCTGCCTTGGCAGGCACGTCCGGCGTTTTTATTACATCAGCGTATTTTACTTTTTTTTGCAAGATCCAGTTTTCGGGATCTTTTACCGCGTCAATATCTTCCAGGGTTACATCAATGATAACG
>JBBPZF010000299.1:0-2774 GCA_038199105.1 Chitinophagales bacterium
AACCGTGGTGTTAACCGGTTAGGTATGCTGAAAATGTTATTAGCATAATCTTTTATCAATTGATAAGAAATAGTGTTGGCCCGGTCTATCAAATTAAACACTTCAAGGCTCGCCCAAATATTTTCAAAACTGCGGAAAGGAGAATGGCTGCGGCGTGCCGATTTTTCACTTAGCAATAGTGCGCTAAAACCGATATCTACTCTTATGTACGGCTCAATAATTAATCCATTGCGATACTTTACGCTATTGGGAATATTATAGCTCATATTGCTTCCATAGATCATATTTAAATGCACTTTAAAATTTTTATTTGTGCTTAAATAATCCTGCAGAAACAAACCCAATGTTATTAACCTGTCCGTTGGCCTGCGCACATATCCCACATCATTTTTCACAGAATCAGCAACAACCTGGTCAGAAGATTGAGAAGTAATCGTTTCGCCTGCCGCATTTTTATAAGTGTAATAAAAATCATTATTCAAATTTTCTTTAGTGCGGCTGATGCCAATGCTCAGCCAGCTTTCAGCATCTTTTACCAACTCCGTAAAAATTCTGGTTTCAATACCTGTTGCATAAGCCTTTGCATTATTTTCTCCATAATAACGTATGCGTACATTGTCAATATCGTAAGGCACCACATCGGTAAGTGATTTGTAATAGGCTTCAGTAGTTATGCGCATT
This sequence comes from Chitinophagales bacterium, assembly GCA_038199105.1. GTDB lineage: Bacteria > Bacteroidota > Bacteroidia > Chitinophagales > Chitinophagaceae > Ginsengibacter. The sequence continues at coordinate 682 of JBBPZF010000299.1, forward strand.
GGCCGGTCACGCGTAGAAAGATTATAGTCAAAGCCCGCAACAAATTGTACACTTTTCTGGCTGAGAAGATCCCGGTTTATACTGCCATCGTATCTTCTCAGTTCCCGGTAGAATGGCGGCTGGTCGTATATACCGGCTGCTGCTTTAAATACAATATCATTTTTCCAATTTGGTTTGTAACTCAGCTGAGCCCGGGGGCTTACAAGAAATTCTTTATTAAGCGAGTTGTAATTAAACCTTACCCCAACTTGCAAAGTGATGTCTCTAACGGAGTCGCCCAAACGAATATTATCCTGTACATAGCCGCTGTATTTGTCTACAGTAAGGTCTTCTGTTGATTTTAAAACGCTGCTGAGATTTATTGCATTTGGGCTGTAGGGCAATGAATAACCGGCGCTATCCTTATATTCCCATTCGTTAAGTTTATCATTAATGATGGTGTGATCTACACCGGCACCCCATTGCACAAAGTGTTTCCCTTTGTCAAAACTGCCCTTGTGGCTAATGTTATATACTTCAATGTTGAGTTTATTCCGCGCATAATTTTGAAATACGCCTGCGCCTAACGGACTTGTTATTTGCCCAAAAGTGGCACTTGATTTATCAAAATTTCTTTCTCCAAAAAGATAGAAGCCCGTGATATCAAAATTTTCATTTTCATTGTCCGCGTAATGGCTCGCCATCCATTTTAGCTTAACTCTTTTATTGACAGTTTGGTTAAGGCTCAGCCCAATAAGGTTGGTATTGTAGCTATCTTTTTCCTGTCCTTCAAAAAATATATCGAGGCCGATGTTGGCCGTAAATAAAGGAGAAAATACTGCCGTGGATTTTTGGGCAGATTCAGGGACAAGGGTAAACTTAGAACCTGAAATTATTCCTAAAATATCAAGTTGTAATTTTTGAGAAAACTTATAACTAAGTAGTGCCTGCAGGTCGGCTGCTGATGGCACATAATTTCCTTTCACTTCCTGGTTACTTAATAAATTCTTATTCGTCTTACTGCGAACGCCGACCAGCCACGTAAGCTTTTCATTTTTAGAAGCTCCTTCGAGATGAAAGCCTTGCTCCAACAGGCCTACATACATTGAGCCGCCAAATGTCACTGGTTTTCTATATTGAATATCCAGCACGCTGCTTATCTTATCGCCATACTTTGCCTGGAAGCCGCCATTGTAGAAATTAATATTTTTCGTGAGCTCTGGGTTGATGAAGCTTAAGCCTTCCTGTTGCCCATTGCGCACGAGGTAAGGACGGTAAATTTCAAAATCATTTATGTAAATGAGGTTCTCATCATAGTTGCCACCGCGAACAGAATATTGAGAGGTAAGCTCGTTGTTGCTGCCGACTAATATTTTGATAAGACCTTCTACGCCGCCGGTAGCGCTGGGCAGCATCGTGGCACTTTTAGGATTTATTTTTACCAATCCTGTTTCAGTCCTTTCTTTATCGTCACTGATGATAACTGTTTCCAGTGTTTTTCCGGAGCGTTCAAGCTTTACCGTTAGTTCTTCCTCTTCGCCTTCGCTCAGGTAAAAATTTTTCTGCTCCTCTCTGTAACCTGAAAAAGAGAAAATTAATGCGAATGCTTTTTCGGGTGAAACTTTTATCCGGTAAGCACCGGAGTCTGATGATATAATTCTGCTTTGCCTGCCAAGTATAGTGATGTTTACACCTGGGAGTGGATTATCATTTTCGTCAATTACCTTACCTGATATATAAGCTGCTTTCTGCTGTGTAAAGCCGGAAAGTGCTGTAAAGACAAGTAAAATCAAAGCGGTTAGTCTCATAAAGTGAAGGTAATATTTTATAGATTAGATTTAAACTTAGCTTCATTTGTATTTTATTATTTTTGAAAAATGCGAAACCTTATAGTAGTTTTTACAATTTTTATTTTATTGATTACATCAGGGTGTACAATGCCAGAGCCGAAGAATGAAAAAATGGTAGATCAGCCATTGCCAGGAAAAAAAGATGCTTTTCACCAACTTTGCCAGTATTGGGAATTGACAGATGCTGAACGCCCTACATTCCGCGATCTTGATGAGCGTAAGGATGATATTTTTAATATTCCGGGAATTGTTTTCATGACTGAT
>JBBPZF010000300.1:0-6286 GCA_038199105.1 Chitinophagales bacterium
GATAATTCTGTAAATAGTTCCTTTTGCTTTTCTGTAAGGGTGGTGGGTATTTGTACCGAAAAAGTAATAAACAAATCACCAAACTCTTCTTCTTTTTTATACACCGGAAAGCCTTTTGCCTTCAGGCGTATTTTAGTACCATTCTGTGTTTCAGCCTGCACTTTCAGTTTAATCTTTCCGCTTAATGTATCAATTGTTTTCTCGCCTCCAAGTAAGGCGGTATATAAATCAATGTCTTCATTTTTATAAAGATCATTTTCCTGCCGGTTGAATTCCGTATCGTTTTTCATTACAAATGTTATGTATAAATCTCCGTTGGGGCCGCCGTTTGCACCAGGACTTCCATAATTTTTTAGGCGGATTTGCTGGCCGTTTTCTACTCCTGCCGGTATGGTTATTCTTATATTTTTACCGTTGATGGTTAAGGTTTGCTTATGAGTTATATAAGCGTCTTTTAAAAATAATTGTAACTCCGCATTATAATCCTGGCCGCGATATTTTGGTTGTTGCCTTGAGCGTTTAGCCCCGCCAAAAAGCGATTCAAAAAAATCTGAAAATCCTGAATCATCCTCAGAGGAATAGGTATATTGGCCAAAGTCCTGTCCGCCGAAGCCACCACCAAAACCACCTGCACCCTGCTGCTGTTTAGCATTCTCAAACTGGTCCGCATGTTTCCAGTCTTTACCATACTGGTCATATTTTTTTCTCTTTTCCGGATCGCTTAATACTTCATTGGCCTCATTTATTTGTTGAAACTTTTTATGCGCTTCCTTATCATTAGGGTTTACATCAGGATGAAGTTTCCTGGCCAATTTGCGATAGGCTTTTTTTATTTCATCCGCACTTGCCGTTTTCGCTATGCCCAGTGTTTTATAATAATCTACAAAATCCATTTTCGTGCTTTATAAGTTATTGATGGATAAAATTAAGAAGTAAAAAAATAAAACCACGAACGATGTTTAGCCTTAAGACGTTTTTCGTCCGCAGATTTTCAGTAAGCAAATTGAAAGTATTTATCTTGCGCTACATCGTTTGATAAAAATAAAAATGCAAATGAAAAAGCTTTCTGCAATTATTATTTCGCTTTTTGCATCCTGTACAATCGCTCCAAGAATAAGTGTGTCAAATGAAAGTACAGGTAGTAGTAATATTGGCATTAATGGAAAAATGTTTGCCACCGCCTACACACAGAGAGCTGCAGAATACAGGGCGTTGTGTTTCCAGTCGTATAACATTGCCCACCTTCGGGTTGATGGAATTGTAAGTAAGAATTATCCAAAACCAAAAGCATTGATAACAGATATTGATGAAACGGTATTGGACAATAGCGCCTATGAAGCACATCAAACTTTGCAAGGCAAAGATTATGAGTCAGCATCCTGGGCTGAGTGGACGGCGATGGCAAACGCAGATACAGTGCCCGGAGCGCTTTCGTTTTTAAAATATGCTGCTTCAAAAGGTATGGAAATTTTCTACGTTACCAATCGTGGAGAAAAGGAAAGAGATGTTACTTTGGAAAATCTTCAAAAATTTAATTTTCCGAATGCTGATAATGCACACATTATGCTGAGAGAAAATAATTCTTCCAAAGAAGAGAGACGAAAGTCAATTGCCTCTTCATACTCTGTGACTATGCTTTTAGGGGATAACCTCGCTGATTTTGATTTTCTATTTGATGTAAAGAACAGCGGCGAAAGGATGAACAACGTAAATGCTGTAGCCGGTGAATTCGGTGACCGGTTTATTTTTACCAAACTTCACTTATGGCGATTGGGAATCATCATTGTATAATTATACTCCTTCACTTACGCAATCGCAGAAAGATTCTTTGATAAAGGCAGCCCTTAAAACTTATTAATAAAAACATCGTTATTCCGTCTCTATTGTTTCGAAATCCATTCTTTGGCCATTGCCATCTCTTCCATTTTAAAGCCCTTTGTTTCTCCGGAAATTAATTTTCCGAAAACATCTGTAAACTTTTTAATGTTATCACTTTTAGAAACGATCGCGAGCTTACGCCATTTGGTAAAATATTTAAATCCTAAAGACACATCATCTATCCAAGCTCCGGCTGTATAGTTAGAAAGAGGCGTATCTACCACAAGCAGGTAGTTTATCTTACCAAATGCTTTTGCCACGCTATCTACCAGCGGATAAATAATTTTTTGATAATCTTCGCTTGTTATCTTATCCACCGCGCGGAAACCTGTGACGTATGCAGGCAAACCGGTTATTACTTCTATCATATATTTCTGTTTAATTTTTTTAAGAATACAGTTTAATAATCCCTTCAAAAAATTTGACCGGGTTTTTTGTAATACCCGGTAAGTGGAAAAAATTCCCCTAACCAAATAGAATTATTATAAAGATACGTCGTATAAACATGTATTCGTCATGGCATCATTTTAGTTATTCATCAAGAAAAAAATATATTAATTATGAGTGCAAATGATAAATTAACCGAAGTATTAAACGATCTTATCCAAATTAACAACGATAGGACAACAGGTTACGAAAACGCAGCCAAAGATGCTAAGTCTACTGATGTAGATCTTAATGCCACCTTTAATAAGATGGCAGATGAAAGCAGGAAAAATGCTGCTGAGCTTACAAACGAAGTACAAAGACTTGGCGGCGATGCAGCCACTGGCACAACCGGCAGCGGAAAAATTCATCGTGCATGGTTAGATGTAAAAGCGACTTTCTCCGGTAGGGACAGGCAGGCATTATTGGACTCGTGTGAATTTGGAGAAGATGCAGCCCAAAAGGCTTACAGAAATGCACTTGGTTCAGACGCCGAGATGACTGCTGAGACAAGAAATTTAATTACAGATCAGCAATCGTCGTTGAAGACTTCGCATGATCTTATCAAGAAATATAGGGACGCAAATAAGGCTGTTGACGCTTAAATCCCAAAAAAACTTTTTCGACTTATGTAAATAATTATTAATAAGCCCCGGTTTTGCCGGGGCTTTTCTTACTTTCCCATTATGTGAAAATTTTTTATCAGTTACCGGGCATATCCAGGTTATTTAAAAAATTTCTTTCTTCTTTTTTTCTTATTCCAAAATTATATCTAACGTTAATGCTCACACGCCGTGTATCAGACTTTCTAAAGCCTGTTGCTGAAATGCTGCCCTGGGATAAAGTGAAATTATTATTGTTAGTATAAAACAAATCATTGCCGCTAAGCGTAATTATCAATTTCTTTTTCAACAGCTGTTTGTTGATGCCAAGATTCAGCGATCCAAATGGGGTGAGTTCATAAAACTGCTGCTGCCCGTTGAATCGCGCAAAGCCATGTAAAGTAATTTGTGATGAAGCAGAGAGTTTAAATGTCTGATAGGTAAAGAATGATATGCTTCCCCTCTTGTAAGAGAGCGGCTTGCCTTCATAAAGCCCCAGGTAAAAATTATGATTGTACTGTGCGCCTGCCACTATAAAGTATTTTCCGCCCGGAGGTATAGCGCCTAATATCCGGAAATAAGTTTCCTTATTGTTCCCAAGGTTATCATAGGTCCTGTAAGCTGTGCGCCTGCTGGTATCTGCCTGGTAAACAACATTGGTAAAAATGTCTTTCGTATCATTTACTCCCAACGCAAAGATGGGCCTTTCATCTACAGAAATATTGGCTTCGTAATTCTGCGTGAATTGCGGGCGTAAATTAGGATTGCCTGTTTCAAAAAGATACGGATCAATGTAGCGTTGCGATGGGTTGAGTAACTGGTAACCCGGCCGGCTGATGGTTCGCCTATATACAAGATAAGCCCGCAGGCTATATCCCATTATTTTCATAAGATCGCGGCTTAGATATACATAAGGGAAAAAGTCTGTGCGGTTTATATTGAAAGATGTGTCAGTGGGTATTTTCTGCTTACCATTCATTACCGTGTTTTCCACTCTCGTCCCTGCTTTTAAAGTGATACCATATAGAGTTTTAGATGCCTGGAAATAACCTGCATTGATATTTTCATAATAGTTATAAGAACTGGTCCGGTCTGCATCTTTTGTTCGCGATCCGTTTATCAGCAGGAAATAATCTGTGTTATTCTTAAAGTTGGTTATGGTTGTTTTCAAACCTGTTTCTATTAAAAAGCTTTTGGGAAATTTTAATAATAAATTACTCTGTGCCGAGAAAAAATTAAGGTTGGTTTTTAAAGAACCATCCCCGCGGTTTGAGGCAACAACCGGAACAAAAAAATTTGTCGTAAAATTTTGTTTCGTGTTATTCGGCGAATAGTTGTAAGAGATATCATTTGTCCATTCAGAACCCAGGCTGTCTATACTCAGCTTTGAAGACAATCCCTGTGAGAGAAAGAAAGCATTGTTTCTATTGTTAACATCTGCTATATTTTTTACGGCGATCGCGCCTGTGCTCACTTTGCTTATGCTGCTTGCATTGGTTGATTTGTTATTGTCGTCGCTAAGGCTAAGCCTTCCATCGTAGCTTACTTCCCATTTTTTTTTTAGCTGGTAACTGGTGCCAAAACCGGCATAATAAGTATTTCCCGGATAGACTGTAAAAGCATCCTGGCTTAGCAAAGAATCACGCGCAAATGTCCGGTCTGTCTTTATTTCATCATAAGTATTTTTCTGCGTGGCCTGCACATTAAGGTAACTGGATAAGGCACCATTATTATTATTGAGATTAAAGCCGATATATTGCGTTCCATATTTCCCCTGGTTCATCCCTGCGTTTACGCTTCCCGTTAGTCCAATTTTTACACCTTTTTTTAGAACGACATTTACAATACCGCCTGTACCTGATGCATCGTATTTAGCGGAAGGCGTACGCAATATTTCAATGCTTGCTATGGAATTAGGCGGAAGGCTTTTTAATAAAGAAGCAACATCTGCCGTACTCATTTTTTGTTCCCTTCCATTTATATAAATAGAAGCAGGCGTGGTGCTATTCAAATAAATATTCCCGTCCTGGTCAACGAAGAGTCCCGGCGTTTTCTCAAGAACCTCATACCCGCTCGTGGAACTCGCTACAAGATTTTCCGGATCAACAATTGTTTTATCATCCTCCTGCCGCATCAGCGGTTTGGTTGATTTTACTACTACTTCATCCAGCGTCGCTGCGCCATCTTTCAGTGTAAAGGTGAAAACAGGTTGATCATTTTTTATAGTAATTCCCTTTTGAAATTTCGCATAATTAATTGAGGTAACGGTAACCGTATATTTATCATCATGCATAAGAGCGAAAGATGTTTTGCCTGTTGTGTCTGTTACTTTTTCTAAAAAATGTATCGAATCATTTACGGGTATAACTTTCACCGTGCTAAAAGGAACGGGTTCAGATTTCCTGTTAATGATCTTAAATGTTACATTGGTATTTTGCGCTAATAATTTTGCAGGAAAAATAAAACCTGTCGCAATAATCGTAAAGAAAAAATATTTCAGTAAGTGTTTTGGAGTAAAATAAAATTCCATAGAGGACCGGTCAGTTTACCTGCAAAACTAACGGTTGAGTGTAAGAGTTCTTGATTTTCAACTGTTGGATTTTTGTGAAATTGAAATACAAAAAAAAGCCAGATCGTAACTGCGGCTCACGAGAGCAATTTAATAAAGTTAACGGCTTCTGTAAGCATTTTCTCAAGTTGCGGGCTTGTTTCTCCGAAGGGATGTTTCGTGTTAAAAGTATGGGTTGCACCAGGAATTATTTTAAGAGAAGTATTGTTATTATTCATTTTCGTCCATTCATATTTTGTAAGGCTATGTTCCAATGGAATTGCTTCATCGTTTTCCCCATGAAGTATAAGCAGTGGCTGCTTAAGTTTTTTCATTTCACTTTCTACATTCCATATTGTATCACTTTGCAATACTTCATTTAAAAATTCTTGTCCCTGCGGCAGCATCTGTTTAGTGCGATTATTCTTTTTGTAAAAAACTTTGCCACGCTTCCATTCATCAATCATTTCTTTAGGCCAAAAATTAAGTTGCTTTACCGTGCTTACTAATATTATACCTGTTATGCTTATACCTTGAGCCTGGGCATTTCCGGCGGCAAAAACCGTTGGAACACCTCCAAGGCTATGCGCCAGCAAAAATATTTCAGGATGCTTTCTGAAATGCCCAGAACCGAGGTTTGCCAATACGCACATTGTGTCTTCAACTTCCAGGCGCATGGAATTTTTTTCATATTTTTCCAGGTCTTCAAAATAATCTCCATCTCCCTTAACACCGCCATGACTAAAGTTGAAACTATAGCTTGCAATGTTATTATCAGCAAGGCTTTGCTGAATATGGGGAAACATTCCATAATTATAAAAACCATTATGGC
>JBBPZF010000301.1:0-3229 GCA_038199105.1 Chitinophagales bacterium
AATTCAAGGCTGGCAAGCGAAGCAGTACATGCTAAAGGATTAGCAGTAAAAGAATGGCCATGAAAAAAGGTTTTGGTTTTATCATCACTTACAAATGCATTATATATTTTTTGTGTGCAGGCCGTTACTCCCAATGCCATTGTTCCGCCGGTGAGCGCCTTGCTCAGGCAGATAATATCTGCCTTTTCTAAAAGATAATCTCCTGCAAAAAATTTTCCTGTGCGGTAAAATCCGGTGAGCACTTCATCAGCAATACAAATGATTTCTTCTTTTTTTAAAAAAGATAAAAGTGTGTTCAAGTGCTCCGGCTCATACATTTTCATTCCTCCCGCTCCCTGCAATAGAGGCTCGTAAATAAGGCAGGCGATTTCATTTTTATAACCGTCAATAATTGCTTTTGTTGTTTTTATATTTTCTGCATTGGGAGTATCAATAAAAATCACTTCAAATAATTTATCCCTGAAAGCAACCGTATAAGTCCCGCGTTCACTGATGCTCATTGCACCGAATGTATCGCCATGATAGGAAAGATGAAAAGCAAGAATTTTATTCCTGCTGTTCTCTTCTTTATTAGCCCAATATTGCAATGCCATTTTAATAGCAACCTCAGTTGCGGTAGAGCCGTTGTCACTGTAAAATATTTTAGAAAAATTTCCGGGTAATATTTTTGTTAGTTTCTCGGCGAGTTCAACTGCGGGCTTATGTGTAAAGCCCGCAAAGATTACCTGCTGTAGTTTTTTTGCTTGTTGATATATTTTTTTTGCAATAAACTTATTTCCATGCCCATGAATATTCACCCACCAACTGCTGACGCCATCTATATATTTATTTCCCTCTTCATCTATCAATTTTGTTTTCTTTCCGCTTACAATTGGTATTGCTGGCAAGCTGTTTTTTTGATGCGTGTAAGGATGCCATACATAGCGATTGTCTTTTTCAATTAAATTCATAAAATATATTTTGACTAAGAAATTTTTCTGAATGCAACGTTATGTAAAAATCAGTTGTCAGGAAATTGAATATTAAATATGGATGAAAAAATGCTGGTACGGGAGGCGCTGAAATTGAAGCCTGAGGCTCAACGCCGGCTATACGAGCATTTTGCACCGCTAATGCTGGGAGTGTGTTTCAGGTATACCAAAACTAAGATTGATGCTGAAGAAGTACTACAGGAAGGGTTTATAAAAGTTTTTAAAAATCTTCATCATTACAGAACGGAAGGTGAATTGGGGGCGTGGATAAGAAAGATAATGGTAAACACCGCCTTAAATTTTCTGAAAACCAATAAGCGATACCAGAATGATTTAGTGTTCAATGAAATGACGCTTCATCCTGTTTCTTCTGATAATCCTTTAATACAATTACAGGCGAAAGAATTATCAGAATTAATAAGGCAGCTTCCGACAGGATACCAAACCATTTTTAATCTCCATGCGGTTGAAGGTTATACCCACGTGGAAATTTCATCAATGCTGGGTATAACCGATGGCACGTCGAGGTCGCAATATGCACGAGCAAGGGCCTTGCTTATCGAATGGATAAAAAAATATTCATCACAAGAACAGGAAGGTTATGGAAGAAAATGATTTCGAAAAACAGGTGCAGCAAAAAATGAGCGGGCTAAAAATTCCGCCTTCTGATGCTGTGTGGGGCCATGTAAAAATGAACATTGAAAAGAGAAAAAGCCGCCGGTGGCTGCTGCTGATATTTCTTTTTGGATGTATCGTATTGCTGTCTGGCTTATTTTATTTTTCTGCAGATAATTATTCTTCATTAAATAATAAGCTTTCGCAAAATAGCGCTGCGATTAAGGCCGCAGATTCATTGTCGATAAATAGAAAAGTTATTGCTAAAGAAGAAAGTGTTACTAAACAAGAAAATGTTTCCAAAGAAGAAAGTGTTTCCAAAAACGAAAATATTATTAAAGAACAAAGTGCCGCTGAAAATAATGGTTCTCTTCCAAAGACTTCCGGTGATTCCGAATTTAAAAAAAGCAGTGATCATTTACATAATTCAAATGCAGGAGTTGATATTTTAAAAACAAAAAAAGACCAGCAAAAAAAAAAAACCTCAGGATTAAAAGAACATGAAAAAATAGATGCAATTATAACCGTAATACGTCCGCAGTCTGAAGTGTCCACGCTAAATAAGGTCAATAAACATGATTCAGCAAATAGTGTAGAATCCCAACCAGGAGTAATTACAGAGGAAAATAAAATTGATAGTTTAGGTAGCATTGTAGATAAGGACAATATTATCGACTCGTCATCGCACCAGGAGATAGCTCAACAAGCACCAGTCGAAATTGACACTTCAACACTTCAAATGCCTCTCGGAAAACCGGCCGTTAAAATTTCAAAAGCATGGAATGTTGGGTTCGTTTTATCAGAAGGTATATCGCATGTCGGCAATCAATTTCTTGGGCTTGGGTATGTAAGCGCAGATTACCTTCGGACTCCTTCTTCCAGTCCGGGACAAAGCATGTCAGTCTCCAATCCTTCCAAAGTAAAAAATGCTTTTGGTTTTATTGCAGGTGTATTTTTTGAAAGAGCTATTTCATCAAAAACGAAATTTTCTCTTGGTATTAATTACAAAGAATTCAATACCTCAAACCTGGTAGGACAAAAAAACGACTCGGTCGCAACTTATAGTTTTGCAAATGCAAATAAGCATTACACTAATAATTTTAAGTTCATTGAGCTTCCTTTAAAGGTAAGGGTTGAGTTAGGACATAATAAAAGTTTACCCATCTTTTGGAGTGGAGGCATTACACTTTCTCAACTGATAAAAAGCAATGCGCTTCAGTTTGATCCGTACGCTTCCTCTATTGATCCATTTGCAAAAGTATATTTCACTGACAATTCTTTTTTTAATAAAACCTTGCTTGGTTTAAACACAAGCTTTTCAACAACAATTTTTTCAAATAAAAAGAGTTCCATTTTAGCCGGACCCTATTTTTACTATGCTGCCTCAAAGCTTGCCAACAAAGGGCTGTACAGTAATAAGCATTTTGTTTATTTCGGTTTGCAGGCAGGAATAATTTTTGATAAAAAATAAAATCCTGTGCAACGGTTTTTACATACCTATTGTCAATTGCTCAAACTACTTATCATGAAAAAATATTTTATCAACTTAACCAGGGCTGTTGTTTTTCTTTCCATTACTTTATTATTCAGTGGATGTTTAAAAGATACTATCTCGAATACCTATACTTATTCCTGGTATGAAC
>JBBPZF010000302.1:0-3809 GCA_038199105.1 Chitinophagales bacterium
GGTGTTGCATCCATTCTGTAGCCCCAGGCGGTATATAATTCAAGGTCTGCCGTGGTTATAAACGAAAGGATAATGATTACTGTAATTGTGTAAATCCTGGTAAGTTTTTTAATTTTTAAATTGCTAAAAAGTGATTGGATAAATAAAAGAAAGAAAGGAAAAATACAGATGTAAGAAGTAAATGAAGCATCCATTCTTGCCCCATATATAAACGAATTGAAGATCTCGCCGCCTGTGAGCCCGCTGGTAAGTGAATGGTGATAGGTGAAAAAAAGAATTCTTGTGACAATAAAAAAGAAAAGCCAAAAAACAAAATATACCAGGTATTGTAAATATTTTTTCACCCGGCAAAAATATAGCAATGTTAACTGAATGTTATGGATAAGGAGGCAATCAATTTATGGAACAAAATCAATACAGGAATATTTTAATTTTAAGAGTAAATTATTTTTTACGAATAAAAGTTAAAACAAACATTAGCCTGCATCTCTTTGAAATGGCATCTCGTACCTTTAAACAAAATATATATTTATGAAAAAGCTTCGGTATTTACTTCTTCTTCCTGTGCCTCTTTTTACATTATGGTTTTGCACCTCTTCTTCCAGCGTAAAGAATAAAGAAGATAATAATTTGAAAACAAAAACTTATATGCCGGCCAGCAAGAATGTAGCGGTGTTGGAATTGTTTACATCGCAGGGCTGTTCCAGTTGCCCTTCAGCAGATAGGCTACTTGAAAAATACAGTACAAAAGATAATGTGATTACGCTTTCATTTCATGTTGATTATTGGAATAGCCTCGGTTGGAAAGATCCCTATAGCTCGAAAGAATTCACGAAAAGGCAATACGATTATGCATCGGCACTTAATGCAGGTGTCTATACTCCGCAACTTGTAATAAACGGGCAAAGCGAGATGGTGGGAAGTGATGCGGGAAAGATCGACAATACACTTAAAAAAGTCTGGTCCCAGGATCAATCTTCAGAGGTATCAATTCAATCTGTGAAAGTGCAAAATGGAAAAGCGATGATTAATTATACGCTTAAAGGCAATCCCGCCAATGCTTCATTGAATATCGCCGTTGTGGAAAAGAGAACTGTGACGGCAATAAAAGGCGGCGAAAACAGAGGCGTTACACTTAGTGGCACCAACGTCGTACGAAATTTTCAAACCCTGGGTAACGTCAAAGACGGAACGAATTCCTATAGCATTGAAATGCCTGAGGGCCTTGATAAGGGCAATGTATCAATTGTGTTGTACTTGCAAAAAGGTGATAATGAAATTACCGCAGCCTCGCAAGCCGCGATATTGATGTAACACGAGCTTATATTGCTTTTACTGTAGTAACCGAGGTGATTTTTGACGATGTAGGAATTTCCTGTCCCATCACGCTAATTGTACCTTTTGCATCAGTGGAAGTATTGTTTTGCTTTATAATTCCGGTTTTTAAACCAACAATTTCTTCTCCTGTAAAATTACCGGTTGTTTTAGTCTGGATTTCCATTCCCTGCATTTCGGTTTTTACTTCGCCAGCAATAGTTCCATTTAGTGTAAGTTTTCCTTCATTGCCATTTATTTCTTTCACCACGTAATGCGTAATTTTAGTAATACCGCCCGTTGTGGAAGAATCGGTCCAGGAACTGCCAACTTTTACATTTGATGGGATTGCCTCAAAAGTCATTGTAGCGCCATAGCCTTGCTCGGCGGGGTCGCCTCCCATCTGTTGCATAGCAATCATAGCGGGATTTTCAGAAGTGGTTTGGCTGGCAGAATCTGTTTTGTTTGCAACAATCACATTTCCGGCCTTGTCCATCACCACTTCTTTCGGCTGGTTTAGAATGTCTTTAAAATTTTTGCCAATATCACCATCCATATCTTCTTTTTTTTCAGAATCAAAACTCATATCATTTTCCATTACTTTCATATTCATTTTCAAGCCGGTGAAGGCGTTAATGAAATTGATATTATTATCCTTTATGCTTTTTACTTCTATTCTGTAGGTTGAAGTAACTTCTGCAGTAGATTGCATTGTTTGCCCCATCATCTCTGACGAACCAATAGTATTCATTTTATTTTCAACAAGAAATTTTTGACCGGCAGATGGATTAATAGTTCCATTTGCCTGCGCAAATGAAACAGTAGTTATAATGGAGGAAAACGCTATTATGAAAGAAAATTTTTTCATTATTTTTTTTTAAATTAAGTTGCAAATATAGGCTTCGGCATTAATAATGTTGATCCTTTAAAAACATTTAACTTCCCCGTTTTCAGCTATAGAAAAATAAAAGCTGAAAAAATAAATTATTATCTTTTCAAAAAATAGCATTTGATTATTCAGCACAGCATACTAGCATTTTTATGGATTTTTTATTGTATTATTCATAGTGCACTCGCTACGGCTTCTGCTAAGTTATTTTTTGAAAAGAAAACGAGAAAATATTTTCGGTATTACAGGTTAGGTTATTCAATTTTTGCAACGGTTACTTTGCTGCTATTACTTTATTATCAGTTTTCTTTTCAAAGCTTTCAACTCTTTCATTCAGTGATTATTATTTTCCTCTCTTGTTTTATTCTGGTAATTCCAGGTTTAGTTATTATGATGGTAGCTATCTATAAATACTTTAATTTATTAAGTGGTGTAAGATCACTTTACCAGGAAAAGCAAGTCGCAGAGCTTAAAGTAGACGGCGTACATAAATATATGCGGCATCCTTTATATACAGGGACATTATTATTTCTTTGGGGTGTTTTTTTTATTTTTCCTTATGTAAATAATTTGATTGCCGTTCTATTAATAACTTTATATGTATTAATAGGAATCAAATACGAAGAGCGAAAGCTTGTTGTTGAGTTCGGAGACTCCTACAGGAATTACCAGTTGACGGTTCCGAAATTAATTCCTCGTTTATGAAAACCTTTTATTGTTTAGCAAATAAAAAAAAGGTGGCCATTTGGCCACCCTTTAACTTTGTTGGAAATATCGATTTTAGCCGATTAATTTCACATTAACGGCATTCATGCCTTTCTGTCCATTCTGCAAGTCAAACTCTACTTTGTCATTCTCTTTAATTTCATCAATTAAGCCGCTTGCATGTACAAATGTTTCCTTTGAGGAATCATCGTGCTTGATAAAACCGAATCCTTTTTCACTGTTGAAAAATTTAACGGTTCCTGTTGTTTTGTTGTCCATTGTTTTGTTGTTTATTAAAATAATTAGCCGCGAAGATAAGTCTTTTAATTTAAGGAGATGGCCATTTGCGAAGTGTTAGCATTTAATTATCACCACGCATAGAAGACAGCTCTGCTATATCGAGTAAGTTGGTAGCTGTAGGAGATAAGGTGCTGCTCAGCATTATTTGTTTCCACCTATTTATTTTTTTGTCCCACACGGGTTTCGGGGGATAATCGTTATCTGCAGAAACAATAAGCGTAGCAACCTTTGACGATATCCTTACAGGTTGTCCGCCGGGACCCGCTATGGTAATATATTTTTTTTTCTGCTGGCCGCTCCGTTTCTGCGCCAGGGCAGATTTATTTTTAGATGATTTAATAATGTCTTCCAGCGTTATATTATTCAACGAATCTTTATCCCCGGGTTTTGAAGAGCCGTCGTTTTTTTTATTTATAGAAGAAACAGCCAGGCCGTCATTTTTCTTGCCGGATTTTTCAAAAAATAATGAACTTAAAAAAATGATAACAAGCGAAGCAGCAGCAGTTAATCCATAAAACAGAAGCCTGGACTTTTTGCGCAGTCCCGGCATCTGTATCACTTTTTGGTCGCCTGCCTCAAGCTCGGCTGCAATGTTATCCCA
>JBBPZF010000303.1:0-7210 GCA_038199105.1 Chitinophagales bacterium
AGGTGGACGATCTGTTCGCTTTTATTTTTTGCTACTACTATTAATTACCTTGACCGTTCGGTCATAAGTTTATTGAAGCCATATCTTGGGACACAATTTAATTGGACAGAAAGTGATTATGCTGATATAGTAATAGCCTTTCAACTTTCTTACGCCGTGGGTATGATTTTAGTCGGGCGATTTATAGATAAAGTAGGCACAAAGATTGGCTACGCATTATCTACATTAGTCTGGAGCCTTGCTGCAATGGGACATGCGCTTGCAACGGGCACAATAGGATTTGCTGTTGCCCGTGCAGCCCTTGGCGTTAGTGAAGCCGGTAATTTTCCTGCAGCTATAAAAACTACAAGCGAATGGTTTCCTAAAAAAGAAAGAGCTTATGCAACCGGCATATTTAACTCCGGCGCAAATATCGGGGCTATAGTCGCACCGTTGACTGTGCCATTGATTGCGGAAAAGATGGGGTGGCAATGGGCTTTTATTCTTACGGGTGCAATCGGTTTTATCTGGCTGGCGCTTTGGGTGTTTGTGTATGAAATTCCTGCGAAGAATAAGCATCTTTCAAAAGAAGAATTTGCATACATCAATAGCGATACCGATGAACCTGTGGATACAGTAGAGAAAGCGCCTAAAACTTCCTGGTTTAAATTGTTAGGCTTTCGGCAAACATGGGCATTTGCGCTGGGTAAGTTTTTGACGGATCCAATATGGTGGTTTTTTCTTTTCTGGTTACCGGCCTTTCTTGATGCTCAGTATGGTGTAACCGGAACAGATATAGCCTTGCCCGTGGCATTGGTCTATACTATGTCAAGCTTTGGAAGTATTGGTGGTGGCTGGTTGCCATTATACCTTATAGGAAAGGGCTGGCCCGTTTATAAAGCAAGAAAAACATCTATGCTTATTTATGCATTTTGCGTAACACCCATAGTGTTTGCGCAATGGCTTGGCTCGATGAACATGTGGCTGGCCGTACTTATTATCGGTCTTGCAGCATCTGCTCACCAGGCATGGAGCGCTAATATTTTTACAACTGTTTCAGATATGTTTCCTAAAAAAACAGTGGCTTCTGTCACGGGCATTGGCGGTATGGCCGGTGCAGTTGGAGGTATATTAATAGCCTTTCTTGCAGGAATGCTCTTTGATAAATATAAGGCACTTGGTACTATCGAAACAGGGTATTATATCATGTTTTTCATTTGCGGATCAGCTTATCTTATTGCATGGGTGGTCATGCATTTATTAGTCCCAAAAGAAAAGATGGTAAATATCTAACCAATCACTGCTGTTACGATAAAATCTTTCATCTGGCTGAGAAGCAGGCAGGTATTACCTTTCACGGCCCCTCTCCTTCAGGAGAGGGGGTTGGGGGTGAGGTAACTATATAAATGTCCTTACTCCTGTAGATGTGTAAGAGTGCCTGAATTCTTTCGGTGTGCTGTCCTTTTTCTTTTTAAAAATCCTGTTGAAGTTTGACATATTATTGAAGCCGCATTTATAAGCAACTTCGTTTATGCTATCCGTTGTGTCAATCAACATGCGCGATGCGTGGCCAAGACGTACTTCATTTAATGTATCAACGAAAGTTTTTCCTGTTCTTAATTTAAAAAAACGGCTGAGGGAAACTTCTGTCATACCTGCAATTTTTGCTGCGTCGTTCAATGAAATATTTTGGCTAAAATTGTTATTTACATGAGCCATTATCTTCTCAATTCTCCGGCTGTTGTAGTATGGTGTTTCTTTGTTAAAGGAGGTGTCAGAAAGCGTCCTGATATTGCGGGAGGTTGAAAGATCGTGAAGTATAGATAATAACTCCAGTACCGAATCAAAACCATGTTTCTCCGTCAATTGTTTTATCCGTGGCATTATGGATAGTGCAGTAGCATTTGAAAATAATACGCCTCGTGCTGAGCGTTGAAATAAAGCCCTGATAAAGCTCATCTGATTTCGCTGTAAAAATTTTTCATCAAATAAGTGCCGGTGAAATTGTATAGTTATTTCTTTTATTATTTTTCCCTTGCACTTATTTGTGAACCAGCCGTGCTGTAAGTTAGGGCCGACAAGAACGAGCTCTGTGTCTGTTATTTCTTCCACGTGATCGCCAATTATTCGTTTGGCGCCGCCGGCATTTCGTATGAAATTTAATTCGAATTCCTCGTGGAAGTGAAGCGGAAAATCAAATTCCTTCTTGCTCCTGGAGAAGACAGAAAAACAATCATTTTGTGTGAGAGGAGTTATTTCCCTCAGTAATTTGGTTGGCATACCTTTAATTCTATCTTGTAAAAGTAAATTATCGCGTCAATAAAGTATTACTCATTTTTACCGGTATAAATTTATAGAAAGTATTGACAACTCTAAGTTTTTTAATTTTTATTTTAAAAGCAAAGTAATAAAATATGATTATTAGATAAAAAAGTATTGATTTAGTATGCTATTTTAAAATAACTTTGGCTCCTAAAGATTGTTTTATATGAGAAAAAACTTACCAGGGAGATTGCTCATGATTTTAATATGCGCATTCTCGTTTACTACTACTACTTTTGGACAAAACAAAGCCATATCCGGTACTGTTACCGATGATAAAGGAGAGCTACTTCAAGGCGCTACAATTTCTGTACAAAATTCTAACATTAGTACAACTTCTAACGCGCAGGGTTCATTTAATATAAATGTTCCGGCCACTGCGAAAACACTTGTTATAACTTATGTTGGAATGAGAACAAGAGAAGTGCTTATTGGCAAAAGCACAAGCCTTAAAATAATCTTGGCCCCGGAAGCTAATACTTTAAATAATGTAGTAGTTATTGGTTATGGTACGCAAAAAAGAGGAGATGTAAACGGTGCTATATCTTCCATTAGCTCCAAAGATATCCAGGATATTCCGCAGGCAAGTGTCGATCAAATGATGCAGGGTAAAATTGCGGGTGTTACCGTTACTAATAATTCCGGAGCACCGGGAGCTGCTGTTTCGGTACGTGTACGCGGTATTACTTCATTTAGTGGTAGTGAACCACTTTATGTAATAGATGGAGTTGCGATTGATGGAGGCTCTTCTAAAAATAGTATCATTTATAATGGTGCAAGTGAGCAAGAAACGACTCCAAGTCCGCTCGCACAATTAAACCCTAATGACATCGCTTCTATTGATGTATTGAAAGATGCCTCTGCGACCGCTATTTATGGTAGCCGTGGTGCAAATGGTGTGGTTATTATTACTACTAAAAGAGGAAAGAACGCTGTTGGTCAAATAAATTTGGATAGCTGGTATGGCTCACAAACGCAGGGTAAGTTTATTAAAGTGTTGGATTTACCACATTATGCAGTTTTTGAAGACTCTTTGGCAACTTTTTTTAGACAAGGTTCCCGCACAGAATTTTCTGATCCAACGCTGTTGGGCCCCGGAACTAATTGGCAAAAAGCACTCTTCCGGCGTGCCGCACCAGAACAAAGCCATACATTATCTTTTTCCCGTGCGAGGGATGGTACCGATTATTATGTTTCGGCAGGGTATTTCGATCAGCAGGGAACAATAATAGGTTCGGCATATAATCGTTATTCGGTTCACATGAATGTGAATTCACAAGTTAAAACCTGGTTTAAAGTTGGGACAAGTATCTCTGCAAATCAGAGCAGCCAGGCAGTGGGTGTAGGAAATGCAGGCGGTCTTGTATATCAGGCGCTCTTACAAGCACCCGATGCAACTGTTTACAATGCGGATGGGACTTTCGCAGGGCCTCCAATTATTAATGGCAATCCTCAAGGTGGACAAAACCCAATTCAACATGCTTTGAGTGCTACCAATAATTTTAAAAGGAGTAATATTCAAGGTAGTTTCTATGGAAATATTTCGTTTACCAAAGACTTTTCCCTCCATTCAGAAATTGACGGAAATTTTAATTGGAATAATGCAAAATTATTTTTGCCAACTTATAGTTATGGAACTACCGGCGGCCCCTCGGCTTATAGCAATGGCCAGGCTACCTTACAAATGAATAATAGTTTTGATACCTATTGGAACTGGATAGAACATTTGAATTACAATCATACTTTTGGTACAAAGCATGTATTATCTGTTTTGGTAGGACGTGAAGTATGGGAAAGTAATTATGATGGTATTCAGGCCGGAACCAAAAATTTTACTGCAGGCAATACGCTTCAAACTTTGAATCTTGGAGACCAATCAACTGATTTACTTGGCCAGGGTAAAGGAAGTACTTCAATGGAATCCTGGTTGGCGCGTGTTATTTATACTTATGACGGTAAATATAGTATTACTGCAAGTGATCGTACTGATCGTTCTTCGAATTTTGCACCAGGACATCAGGTGGGTTATTTTCCGGGTGTTGCAGTCTCCTGGAGAATTTCGAATGAGGCTTTCATGTCTAAAATAAATAATACCATTAGTAATTTAAAACTTAGGTTAGGATATGGTACAACGGGTAATTCCAATATTCCTCAATACAGCTATGGCTCATCTATAAAACCAGTAGTTACTGGTCTGGGTACAGGCTTCAGTTTTAATAATTTTGCTAATCCTAACCTCACCTGGGAAACGGCTATTCAAAAAGATGCAGGGGTAGATTTTAGTATATTGAATGGGGTTGTAGATGCATCTTTTGATTACTACGTCAAAACTTCAAAAAACTTCCTTTTTCAACAACCACTACCTGCTTTTCTTGGCGGCGGAGTTGCTGAATACTCAACTGCAGCTGTAGTGCAGCCTCCTTATGTAAATGCCGGAGAAATTGAAAATAAAGGATTTGAATTAAGTATTACGAGTCACAATTTTAATACAAAAGATTTTAAATGGAATACAAACGTTATACTATCGCATTACAATAACAAGGTGCTTTCTTTAAACGGTTTTCCTGCGCTTATAGGGGGTGTATCTAATAGTTTTGGTGGTACATTGGCTGCTACTTATACACAAGTTGGAGGCCCCGTTGGAGAATTTTATGGATACAAAGTAAAAGGAATTATCAAAACACAAGCTCAGTTACAAGATTTAGCCCAACATCCTCAAAATGTTAGCGGTAAACCTGCTGTGGTTACGAGTGATAGATTAGTATCTAATGGAGTTTATTTGGGAGATATTGAATATTATGGCAATAATGATGGCGCGCCTAACACGCAGTATGCTTTGGGTAATCCTAACCCGGATTTTACCTATAGCATCACCAACACCTTTAACTATAAAGGATTCGATTTATCCATCTTTTTAAATGGTTCTTATGGTGGTAAAATATTAAATGCTTTAAACTACCAAACTTTAGGTCTTTATTCATTGTATTCAAATCAGAGAGTAGAAGCTGCTAATTTCTGGACACCTTCTAATCCTAATACAGATGTTCCTACACCTAGAGGTGGCAATGGTAATAATAATTTGGTTATGTCGGACAGATTTTTAGAAAGTGCTTCTTATTTAAAATTACAAAATGTCCGTTTTGGATATAATTTGCCGGAAAGATTAACAAGGAAACTCGCCATGTCGCGTTTGAATCTTTATGTAAGTGGACAAAACTTATTAATAATCTCAAAATATAGTGGCTTGGATCCGGAAATTGGTTCTTTAAACCAAAGTCCGATATTACAAAATATAGATTACGGTAGATATCCTACGCCACGCATTATTACTTTTGGTTTGAATGCACAATTTTAATTATTTAATCTAAGATAGAAATGAAACAACATACAAAATACTTTATCGGGATAGGACTTATCATTAGTGCTGTTGGTACCGGTTGCAAAAAAGACTTCTTTAACCGTCCCCCCGAAAATCAACCTACAGTGGGTACTTATTATAAAACTGTTGCCCAGGTAGCAACAAGTACCAATATACTTTATGCAGCACCATGGTTTGGGCTGAATGGTAAAGCGTTTTTAGCCTTGGGTGATTTGCAAGGTGGCAATGCGCGCGCCTATGTAGGTACCGATCCCGCCTTTGGCGCATTTGCTAATTTTTCAGCAGGAAATACAACTGGTGGTGTACAAAGTGCCTGGAATTCTTTATTTACAGTGGTTGCCCAGTCCAATGCGTTATTGAGCAATTTACCGGGGGCTGCTGTTGCTATTCCCGCTACTACTGTTAATAATGCTTTGGGTGAAGCCCATTTAATGCGTGCAACTGCTTACTTCTATTTGGTACGTATTTTTGGGAATGTCCCCATTATTACTAACCCGACAGCACTTGTATCATTGTTTGATACAGTACACACTAACCCTGTAAAAGATGTGTATAAATTTATCGTAAACGATTTAAAGTTTGCGGAGGAAAATTGTACGCCGGGAGTTGCAAGTTCTGGCCACGCATCGAGCGGTTCTGCTTCTGGTTTATTAGCCAAGGTATACCTATACATGCAGGATTATACGAACGCGCAAATAGAGGCTGAAAAAGTCATAAAAAGTGGTGAATTTGGCTTAGTTGGAATGAGTGGAGATCCAATATCTTTTACAAATATGTTTGAATTGGCTGGTAACAATTGTAAAGAATCTATGATTGCTTTGCAATGGAATTCAAATGGAGGTTATGGTTTTGCTAACCAAATTCAATCGGTAATTGCTCCAGTAAATGATATTACAGGTACAGGAGATGGTTATGCCGAATTAGGGCCAACTTATAGTTTGCAAAATGCTTTTGCTGCTGCCGGTGATAGTATCAGAAGACATGGCACTATTATGGATCCGGGTGCCTATTATCCGGAAATACACAAAGCAACTGGAGGATATACTGTCCCTTTAAATGTGAATGCACAAGGAACCCACGCCGGACTTAAAAAATATGTAGTGGGAACACCCGATGATAATGGTGGGAAAACAGCCAAACAAGCTACCAGTAACAATACTTATATTTTGCGTTATGCAGATGTATTGTTAATCGAAGCAGAAGCTATTTTAGGAAAACAAGCAGGCACTACTGTAGGACAAGGTATCGACACTTCGGCTACTACTACTGATGCAAAAGCCTTGCAATATTTTAATATGATTAGAAGCCGCGCAGGAGAAACTCCGGTTTTAGGTTTTTCTTATAGAGATTTACTCAAAGAAAGAAGGTTAGAGTTTGCTGGTGAAGCAGATTATTGGTACGATATAACACGTGTTGATGGATTTGACTCTCCAACACATCCCGTAGGCCGTGCTATCATTATGTCGCAAAATGTAGGGGATGCCAGTGGCGGTACAGCGATTAATAATTATAAAGATTATACGCTCTATC
>JBBPZF010000304.1:0-2234 GCA_038199105.1 Chitinophagales bacterium
AGGTTTGCGCTTAGTGGCAAAGATGGTCATTGGTCACCGACACCTCCGGGCTATTTCGATGCTGTAGAGCCAATGTGGAAAACGATGCGTTGTGTAGTGATGGACTCGGCTACTATGTTTCCGGCGCCCGGTTTACCACCTTTCAGCACAGACAGTACAAGCGCCTTTTATAAAATGGCGAAGGATGTGATGTACACAGGCGCCAGTCTCAATGATGATCAAAAATGGATCGCCAACTTTTGGGATTGTAACGCCTTTAAACTGCATGTGCAAGGCCATGCGATGTTTGCTACCAAAGCAATGACGCCGGTTGGGCATTGGATGGAAGTGGTTGGTACTATTTCAAAAAATAATCATGCAGATTTCTACAAAACCGTGTATGCGTATACGGGAGTAAGCCTTGGGATTTATGATGCTTTTATCAATTCGTGGGCTACCAAGTTTAGAACGGATATTATAAGGCCTGAGACCTATATAAATAAATACATTGACCAGGATTGGCAGCCCTATTTGCAAACACCACCATTTCCCGAATACAACAGCGCACACTCCACCATCTCGGCTGCTGCAGCTACAGTGCTTGCAGATATTTATAAGAATACGGCGTTTAAAGATTCGTCTGAAAGAGTATGGGGCTGGCCTGACAGAAATTTTAAAAATGCAGACTCAGCTGCAGTTGAAGTTTCGTTCAGCAGGTTCTATGGTGGAATTCACTACCGCCAATCCGTAAACGATGCTTATAACCAGGGAAAAAAAATCGGTGCATTGGTAATGCAAAAATTATCAGCGACAAAAGAAAAAAAATCTTAAAAAAACAAACGCAAATACCAAAACAACAATTATGAAGCCTATATTATCAATCTTGTTAGGTGCATTGTTGCTTATCATCTCTTTTGATAAAATTTATGCACAGGGATGCGTTGCAATACGAAGCACAGGCGGTGTGTGTTCCATGGATCATTCAGAACAAATGGATACGCTTTCCAAATGGTCCTTAAATTTAAATAACCGGTACTTTAAATCCTTTCGCCACTTCGTGGGAACAAAAGAACAAAAGCAAAGAGTAGCAGGAGGCACCGAGGTGATCAACCATGCTTATACTATGGATGTTTCTTTATTTTTTAATATAAACAAATGGTGGTCTGTTGCTGTGGACGCGCCACTGTTGGCAAATACGCGTTCTTCTTTGTACGAGCATGATGGAAAGAACCGCTTCAGCACCAGTTCATTTGGCCTTGGTGATGTGCGCTTTACTGCTTACCGGTGGATGCTTGATCCGGGGAAATTGCATAAAGGAAATGTACAGTTTGGTTTGGGAGTTAAATTGCCAACCGGTGATTACAAGTACCAGGATTTCTTTCATAAAAATGATTCAACTTATTTGTTAGGGCCTGTTGATCAGTCAATACAATTGGGCGATGGCGGTACCGGTTTTACTGCAGAAATAAATGCCTACTACAATTTCTCAAAGCATGTAAGCGCTTACGGTAATCTATATTATCTCGCAAACCCGCGTGAACAAAATGGAACCTCTACCGCACGCGGCGGCGTTCCTTCTCAAAATAGCATCTTATATGGAAGCAGCACGATGAGCGTTCCAGATCAATACATGTTAAGAGGAGGAATAAACTTCTCCAAAAAAAATCTCACGCTGTCTTTGGGCGCCCGTGATGAATGTTTACCTGTTCATGATCTTATAGGCAAAAGCGGCGGCTTCAGAAGGCCGGGCTATATTATATCTGCAGAACCTGGCATTAATTACAGTTTCAAAAAAATAAATGTATATGCTTTTGTGCCAATCGCCCTGGAGCGTGACCGCACACAAAGTGTTCCGGATAAAATAAAAACGGCGATGACGGGCGTGTATTCGCAAGGTGATGCAGCATTTGCAGATTATACAATTAATGCCGGCTTTACGATAAGGTTTTAAGCAAAAATACTTACTGTCTTCGTTACTATAAATGCTTTCTCATTATTGCCTCGGTAATTCTTTTTATGCCATCCCATGTTTGTTTTTTCAGACTTATCGGTCTTCGCTTTCTTCAGCATCAGAAAAATAGGCGGGGGCCTTGGGCACTGAAATAAACAGGCTTTGCGAAGCTTATTTTTCTTCATGGATTATACCTTTTTTTTTATAGAATATAATCAGCACAAAGTTCTTAATACCTTTCGGTTTAAGCCAACGATTATGAAGAGCAGGTTCGTCTTGTACTACGCCTACAGTTTTACTTCCC
>JBBPZF010000305.1:0-3620 GCA_038199105.1 Chitinophagales bacterium
ATTTTGGTGAATACTAAAATGTAAGTTATAGAAGTTATTAAAGGAGGAAATATAAGCCAGAAAGGTCCCAGGATAGTTTGCTGATAATTCAACAGAAATTCGCGTCGTACGAGGCTTGCAAGAAAGTGACGATAGGCCCAAAGATTTTTAAGCTCGTCAAACCGGTAGTTAGTTTTCGCAG
This sequence comes from Chitinophagales bacterium, assembly GCA_038199105.1. GTDB lineage: Bacteria > Bacteroidota > Bacteroidia > Chitinophagales > Chitinophagaceae > Ginsengibacter. Next base: position 182 of record JBBPZF010000305.1, read on the forward strand.
CTATTTGCCATTCCCAAATCTTGTCCTTTTGCATCGCCGGTTAGATTAGTAAAAATAATATAAACTGTGACCTGAAATATAATAAATGATCCTGCGTTTCTAAAAATAGGTTAATAGGTTTTCCAAATTAACTTTAATATAGTTTTTATGTTGTCACAAAAAAATGCATTTTTTCATAGGTATTCGTAATTAATTATCTAAATTGTAAAATTCTTGCATTATTATTTAATTATTGGATGTTCTAATTTCAACCATAATAATATAATATGCGAAAACTTCCATCGCTATAATTATCGATACTATCCACCATCCAGCAAATTACTCTCTATTCCTTTAAAGCTGTTATTTTAAAAAAGATAAGATTTAACTAAATTATTGCCTAAATGAAAATTAAGTTAGCAACCGACTTCGACGCCCGTAATATTAATGCATGGTCAGGATTGGGTGTTTATTATGCAAAAATGTTAAGGCAAGCTGGTTTTGAAATAGACTATATTAATGGTCGCTCTTTACCCCCTCATTTTTTAAATTTTCTGAAAATACAATATTTTAAAACAGTTAAGGGCGAAATTTATAGCTCGAGATATGATATGAAGGCCGCAAAAAGATATGCATTTATAATTAATAAACGGTTACAGAATGAGGCTCATATCTTTACTCCAAATGCGATTTTTTTGGCTCACGCCAAACAAAATTTAAAGAAAATCCTTTATACAGATGCGACATTTCTAAATTTGCTAAATTTTTATCCTGGGTTTTTAAACCTTACCAAACAGTGCCAGAAAGATGGAACTAGTATAGATCAACTTGCAATTGAAAGTGCTGATGTTCTTATATATACGTCACAATGGGCGGCTGATTCCGCAATAAATGATTACAAGGCAGACCCCTCCAAGGTTTTTATTTTGCCGTTTGGCGCAAATCTTGATTTCACACCCTCCCGCGAAGAGATCAAAAAGATAGTATCACAACGGTCTTTACAAACTCATGTAAATCTTCTTTTTTTGGGAGTAGTTTGGGCAAGAAAAGGTGTAGACTACGCTGTGGAGTTGGTAGACAAATTAAACAGTATTGGCATTCCTGCGACGTTGCACATTTCCGGTATAAAAACTTTCCCGGAAAACCTGAATAAAAAATATATTGTAGATCATGGGTATCTTTCTAAAGCTACACAGCAAGGACAAAAGAAAATTGCCCGTTTATTAGCTCAAAGTAATTTTTTAATTATGCCAAGCATGGCAGATTGTACACCCGTTTCTTTTTCTGAAGCTAATGCTTTTGGGTTACCCTGCCTCACAACTAATGTCGGTGGGCATAGCAGTATTATAGAAAATGAGGTGAATGGTATGATATTCGACCGGCCTGTATTTGTAGAAAGCGCGCTGAACTATATCAGCAATCTGCGGGAAAATAACAATAAGTACAACGAACTTTGCTTTTCTTCTTTTGAAACATACATGGAAAAATTAAACTGGAATACAATCGGTGAAAAAATCTCAAAACTGATAAAATCCATCTAGCAGCATCTGAATAATGAATTATTTTATAAGTATTCAATAATACACTATGACAGATCGCATTCCAAAAGCACCCCCGATAATATTGCCGATTACCAATGATGAAAAAAGCCGTCCCTTGTTTTCAGTGATGATCCCTACTTATAACTGCATCCAATATTTAAGATATGCGATGGAAGGCGTTTTGAGCCAAGACCCTGGCGAAGAAAAAATGCAAATTGAAGTAATAGACGATTGCAGTACAGACGGAGATGTTGGGGCTTTGGTAAGAGAAATAGGAAAAGGAAGAGTTGCTATTTATCAGCAACCTGAAAATGTAGGAAGCCTCAGAAATTTTGAAACCTGTATAAACAGGGCGAGGGGATTTTATGTACACATACTGCATGGTGATGACTTCGTGAAAAATGGATTTTATAAAGAGATCGAAGACTTGTTCAACCGTTTTCCGGCTATAGGGAGCGCCATGACTAACTTTAACTGGGTTGATGAAAACAACGTGCAGCGCGGTGTTAATAGGGATATAATTCCTTATATCGGAATTATTGATAATTGGTTAGAAAGAATCGCTTCTAAACAATTAGTACAGCCTCCCGCAGTCGTTGTAAAAAGAAGTACTTATGAAGCAGTGGGCAGCTTTTTTGCAGTTCATTACGGAGAAGATTGGGAGATGTGGATTCGGATTGCCTCAAGATTTGAGATGGCATATTCTCCAAAGTCTCTTGCGGTGTACCGTAGTGGGCATGTTTCCAACATTTCAACTAATTCAATATTAGCCGGCAAGAACTTCAAAGATCTTTCTACGGTAATCGCTATCGCGTCCAATTATTTGCCTGCATCGACAAGAAAAGAAATAAGACGCCGGGCTAAAAAAGATTTTTCGATCAGTTTCGCCCGGGCATCTTATCAATTATTAGCGAAAGAAAAAGATAAACGTTTGGCTTTAAAACTTGCCTCAGGTGCTTTAAAATTTAGCATTAATCTCAGATCTGTTTATTGGGCATCACGTTTTTATCGGCTGTACTTCAAAAACCTTTTATCAAAGCGAAGAGAAAAAAATAATTAGGTACAACTTAAAATACATATAAACTGCTATTGTCAAATTTTGGCTATATGACAATGCAGAATGTTCATCTAAACTTATACTATCATTGAAGGGCAGTGTCCATTTGTCGGTTGTGTCACGATTCCTTTTTGAAGTTTTATGCAATGTATTATCTTTGCCGCCCAAAATGTCGAGGTAGCTCAGCGGGTTAGAGCATCGGATTCATAACCCGAAGGTCGGCAGTTCAAGTCTGCTCCTCGATACGCACTCCCCTTTTTTAGGGGAATTTTTTTTGTCTGTGTATTTCTGCCTAAGATGTGCGGCCAGGATACTGTTTTAATGCTTCCTGCAGGCAATCCATTGCAGCATTAATTGATTGAACATTCAGGACGTAGGCAAGACGTACTTCCTTCTTCCCTAATCCCTGGGTGCCGTAAAATCCGGTTGCAGGAGCAAGCATTACAGTTGCCCTATCATAATCAAATGACTCCAGCAGCCACTGACAAAAGATATCGGCACCGTCAATAGGTAACGATGCCATGGCATAAAAAGCCCCACCAGGCACCGGGCAAAATACTCCTGGTATGTTATTGAGTCTTTCAACAAGTATATCTCTCCGTAATTTATATTCGGCTTTAGTGCTTGTAAAATAATCCGGCGGAAGATCAAGGGCTGCTTCACCTAATATCTGGCCAAATTCCGGCGGGCTCAACCTTGCCTGAGCAAATTTCATCGTGGCTTGCAATACAGATTTATTCTTTGTAACAAATGCCCCTACCCTTGCACCACAGGCACTGTATCTTTTGCTGATGGTATCCATCAGAATTACATGATCCTCTACCCCTGTAAGTTGCATCGCACTAAAATGTTCGCCTGAATA
>JBBPZF010000306.1:0-2500 GCA_038199105.1 Chitinophagales bacterium
ATATGGCTTCTTTGGTTTTTAGAATATATCCCATAGAGCCATAAGTCTCATCTTTTAAATCAACAGGGTTTTGTTCTCTGTATTTTTTTGCCCAGATAATTTTGTCGGGATCAGCATGTGCTAACTTTGCCAATTCAAATTTATCACCCGTCAAAATATCTATAGTAAACCAATCAGCATATTCGGGTACAATAAACTTTACAATTTGATCCAATGCCTTTTGTGTGTCAAGCATTGTAAGTTCTTCACTTGCTTTATTTAAGAAACGAAGTAGCTTCTCTATTTTTTTACGGCTGGTTATATCACGAGTAAAACAACGTGTGTGTACAAATTTATCGTGCTGCCAGTATACATTGGAGTTAATTAAAACTTCTCTGATTGAGCCATCTTTACAGCGTAATCTTGCTTCGTGATTATTTAATTGCTCATGGTTCATTAATTTAGAAAAGATATCCTGTATTATCAGGGCATCGGCATGAAACTCAGTTATATTACGCCCAATGTACTCATCAGCGGTGTAACCAAGCAAGTTAAGCTCTGTTTTATTTGCGTAAACTATTGTTTCATTTTCATCTACCCAATGGATACCGACAGCGGCATTATATAAAAAATCTTCTAATTGTTCGTGCCCTGAAGTTAGCTCAACGTCTTGCAAAAGATTTTTCATTTGTATATTAAGTTACATTGAAAAATTGTAACAATTAGGATTTATTATTATTTGGATATCATGAGAGGGAAACAATTTCATTAAAGAATAAGGGGATCAGGGATATTTATTTGCTACACCGGAGAGGTATATACAAATTCGTGAATTCTTAAATTTATTTCAAAACCAATTCTTCACCTTCCCTATGCGCATGTGAAAACTGTAGCATCTGTAAAAGTTCTAGTAACTTTTTCTGATGCGGTGCTGCTTTTTCATGAGCAATTTTTACAAATCTTTTTTAGATGTCAGGTCATTTGACAGCAATTCTGCAAATGGCTTTAACATGTAGCTTAATATGTGCATATTATGTAAGTTTATTACGTTTTATGCAATACAAAAAAGCATGCCAAGTTGATCTAAGAAGGCTATTTGATTATTTCTGAGAAAAATGTATTGTTCCGCTTGTTCTTATTGTTACGGGTATTCCGCCATTATTTAATTTGCCTTTTATTTCATCATCTTCCAACTTACCGCTAAAATTAGTAAGAGTCCCAGTTTTAATTCTTGATGCAGACAGATCAAGATCAAGCCCTTATCTTTTGGTATTTGAAGATCAATGCTACCGCCTGAATTGTGCAACGTAATATATTTTCCCAATTCAGAAACTTCCACATCTATACCTCCACCACTGGTTGAAGCTTCAATGCTGCAGGACAAATCAGTCATTAAAATGCTTCCACCTGAAGTTTTTGCCACTAATTCGCCTGTAACATTATTGCCCTTTACATTTCCGCCACTTGTTACGGCTTTGATATCGCCTTTTAAAGATTTTAATACAACATTACCGCCGGAGGTTGATAGCCGTATAGTACCATTACTGTTCTCAGCCTCAATATTGCCACCACTTGTAGACAAATCAATATCATCTTTTAAATTGATTAAAGTGATATTGCCGCCAGAAGTTCTTCCCTTTATTTTGCCGGATATATTATCAAGTTTTAGATTACCACCACTTGTTTTAAATTCTTCATTACCCGAGATATTTGTAAGAGAAATATTGCCGCCGCTGGTTGAAAGATCGGTTGATACATTTTGAGCGACAAACGCTTTAAAAGAAACATTCAATGCCTTTCTCCAATCCCAATTATCATGCTTCGACTTTGCTGTAGCAACAAGTTTATTGTCGCTTACTGAAATATTGAGATCATAATCTTCATCCAGTCTTTTTTGAATTTCTTCTTTTGTCATAGAATTCATTTTTGAATTGTTAGGTTGCACATACACTTCCAGTCTAGCCTCAGAAGCGTTTACAGAACTAACACTTATATTACCGCCCGAGGTTTGCATTTTTATATTTCGAATTGTTTCCTTTGATAAAGATTTAGTCATGAAGGGTTCTTTATCCTGGTTCCACTGTGCATTTAAAATAAAAGTGTTGCAGGCAAATACTAAAAGAAGAAGGGATTTATTCATAATTATATTTTACGTGGTTTAAATTTTATTTACTACATGTTTTTTTACTCTTTCATATTTCTCCCTTCTCTCCCGAAACTTCGGGATGGAGAAGGATAAGGGTTGAGGATTATTCTGTTCTTAAGCTTTTAACCGGGTTAGCTATGGCCGCTTTAATCGCCTTGAAGCTAACTGTGATCAAAGCTATCATGAGTACTGCTATACCAGCAGCAACAAACACCTGCCAATTGATATCAATTCTATAAACAAAATCTTCCAGCCATTTATTCATTGCCCACCATGCAATAGGGAAAGTAATTAGTGCAGCAATAAATACCAACTTTAAAAAATCTTTTGAGAGCAACCGAACAACAACTAGCACAGAATCTCCTAACACCTTCC
>JBBPZF010000307.1:0-2190 GCA_038199105.1 Chitinophagales bacterium
ATAAGGATCTGCGTACCCCCATCTATAATATTTATGGGTTCGTACGCTTTGCTGATGAAATAGTGGACACCTTTCATGAGCATGATAAAGCAGAGCTTCTGCAAGAGTTTAAAAAGGAAACTTACCATGCCATAAAAAGAGGAATAAGTCTTAACCCGATTCTCCAAAGTTTTCAATTAACAGTAAACAAATATCAGATTGACAAAAATCTTATTGATGCTTTTTTCAAAAGCATGGAATACGATCTAAACAGGTCAACGTATGATGCAGCAGGTTACCAGGATTATATTTATGGAAGCGCTGAAGTGGTAGGTCTGATGTGCCTTACAATTTTTTGCGAAAATAATTGTGAGCAATATGAGCAACTGAAACCATGCGCTCAATCATTAGGCGCTGCGTTTCAAAAAGTAAATTTTTTAAGAGATGTGAAATCCGATTTTCAAATACTGGAACGTACTTACTTCCCCAATGTGGATTTTACAAATTTTACTTCTGAAACAAAAAAAGAAATAGAAGATGAGATAATTACTGATTTTGCAAATGCCTACAAAGGAATTATTGAACTGCCATTAAAGGCGAGGTTTGGTGTGTATGTTGCATACAAATATTATTTTTCTTTATTCAGGAGAATAAAAAAGGTGCAACCTGCAAAAATTCTGGAACAGCGCATAAGAATTCCTGCTTATTCAAAAGCGCTGATAGTGGCGAGGGCAGGGTTAAAAAATCAACTTAATTTAATTTAAACAATTCAATTGCATAATATTTTGACTGAGGTAATATTAGTTAATGAAATGGATGAGCAAATTGGGACTATGGAAAAAATGGAAGCTCATGTAAAGGGTTTGCTGCACCGTGCATTCAGTATTTTTATTTTCAACACCAAAGGAGAATTACTACTGCAACAGAGGGCTGCCGGCAAATATCACAATGGTGGCTTATGGACAAATACCTGCTGTAGCCATCCTTTACCAGGTGAAAAAGTTTTAGTTGCCGCCGGGAGAAGGCTGAAAGAAGAAATGGGATTTTCCACAGGACTGGCTCCTGCATTTAATTTCACCTACAAAGCCACCTTCAGTAATGGGTTGACAGAACATGAATTTGATCACGTTTTTACCGGCCAGTACGATGGAGAAATTAAGATGGACAAAAGCGAAGTAAGTGATTATTGTTTTAAATCAATCGAAGATATAGAGGCATCATTAGACACGCATCCCCAAAAATATACTGAATGGTTTAAGCTGGCTTTGCCGTCTGTAAAAGAATTTTATTCAAAGCAAATTATCGCTATATGATTATTCTTAACAGTAATACTAAGTTGAGAATTTTATTAAATCTTATTTTTGTGCAGCTATGCAAATCGTTTTTTTTATAGGAATTATGTTGGGCACATTTTTTATCATGGAGGGCATTACCTGGCTTACACATAAATATGTAATGCATGGTTTCTTATGGTATCTCCACGAAGATCATCATAAAAAAGGCCCGGGCTTTTTCGAAAAAAACGATGCATTCTTTCTTATTTTTTCTATACCAAGCATTCTCTGTATTTTATTCGGAACTTTTGATGATAAATTCTGGCTGGCCGCTATAGGAGCGGGTATTGCTATGTATGGCCTCGCTTATTTTATAGTGCACGATGTAATTATTCACCAGCGCATAAAATTATTTACACGCACCAATAACCTATATGTGCGAAGTATAAGATGGGCCCATAAAATGCATCATAAACATCTGGAAAAAACAGATGGTGAAAGTTTCGGAATGCTGATGGTCGCAAAAAAATATTGGGAGAAGGTGAAAGTTGATAAAAAACGAATGACAGAAAATAAACTAAAAAGCTCTGCTGTTTTGGCTTCAAAAAATTGATAAGCCTTTTCCCATCTTTAATAGATCCCCGGTATCTAATCTCTTCCTTTATATTATTGAGGTAAAAAAATTATCTTCAATTGATAGGTCAATTCAACAATTGCAGCTTACATGCAGGCTAAACAATATGATTATATCTTTCTCGGCGCGGGGTGCGCAACCCTTAGTATTGTAATACGCATGATAGCTTCAGGAAAATTTTCGGATAAAAAAATTCTTTTAATTGATAAAGATGAGAAGAAGAAGAATAAGGAGGGAGGGGAGAAGAAGGAGGAGAAGCGGAGGAGGAGGAGGAGACGAGAAGAAGGAGAAGAAGGAGGAGGA
>JBBPZF010000308.1:0-3377 GCA_038199105.1 Chitinophagales bacterium
CCATTTTTTCAAAATCAGAATTGAGCGTGTCTTTTATATTTTGTAATTGTGTGGCTACTGCATCTGCTGCTGCAAGATTATAATTGTCTTTATTATATACAATATTACTTCCCCATTTGCGGTTACCAAGCAGCACGAGCAGGTTCTCCATTTCCAGCCAGTTAGAAAGCGTATATGCCTTATTGTTATTACCGGGGGAAGTGTGAGCTTTCATATAAAAATAAGCAGCAGCGGCCAGGTCGTTAATCTTCTGTTCTTCTTTCGCTGAAATAAAGGACATGCGCTTATGCGTGCTGCCCAAGAGGCTTAGCCGCTCTGATGTTTCACTAATATCCAACAGCATGTGCAGGCCTGTAATGACTGCGTTTATTGCTTTTAAAAGCTTACTGCGGTCACCACCATTCGCCAGGTCATTCACATATTTTTTTGCTCTTACATCACAATATTTTTCTAAAGTGCGTACTGAGAATTCTGCTGTTTCCATGGCCATAACCTCCTGGAATTTTGAGACGGCCATATCATAATGATACATGTCAGAATAAATAAATGCTTCCTCCTCTATTATTGCGGCATTGCGTAAGCCGGCATTATCTACCGCCTCTGCAATTGCTGTCAGCTTTTGCAACAAATCAGCTTCATCATAATTACCAATCTCTATTTCATTGTGCAAATTGTGCAAAGCAATTTCTGCTTCTTCGGCAATTACATATTCAGGAGCGAATTTTTTATTCTGGTTTTGCCTGCTGTCAAATTTATAAAACGGATCACCATAACATTGATAGGCGCCCCACGTATTATTAATAGTGTGGTATTTATCATAAATTGTTTTGCGTGCTTTTTGCACTGCATCTCCAAAGCCGGAACCTTCCAGCATATTCTCATAAAATATTTTTGTAAAATCCATGGCGGCAGCATCATCTACTGCCCAACCAGCGACTACTACGGCTTTCACGCCATTCTCTATAAGCTGTGTACCGATATTAGCTGCAAGCTTATACCTGCTCCTGTACAGCTCTTCAGCCACTCCTTCCGTTTTGCCAAGGAAACAGCAGTTCACGAATACGAGGTCTGGTGTCATACTCATTTGCGCAATCTCTGCAGTGGTTAAATAAACTCCATTGCCTATTACCATTCCTGATGTTTGCGGATCATCAGGGTTAAACATACCATGCCCGGCAAGGTGGATTATTTTATAATCGTCGGAGAAAAGCGCTTTTATAATGTTAGGAGATGTGCCGTGGAGAAGAAGATTTGTTTCGAAATTATTATCTTTTAGCGATGCCGATACCATCTCAGCTTCTTTGTATGCGCCGGGTAACTGTACCACATATCCATCAAGAAATGGATCGCCTATTACAAGCGCATTGTTTTTGGCAACCACATTTATCACTCTGCGGTCATCCTGCGTGGCTAATTGTCGTATCATTCCTGCGTTTATGCATAAGGGTTTGGCGTCAGCAGATTTATCCTGTAATAATTCCCATGGATAAGACGCTGTGTTCTTATCAAGTATCCAATTGATATTACATTGTCTTGTAAGTTGCTCTTTGAAATCATTTGGAATCATCAGCTCAAATATTGTTCTTGCAAGTTCATGCGACCACATATTTTTTGCTGAGATATCATCAATTATTTTTTCGATGATCTGTGTATTACTTTTTAATCTCCTTTGTATTTCTCGTGCTCCGCCGGTTGAAGCATTAAAAAGCAGGTTGTTTACTTTGGATGCAGGATTATCTTTTTTCTCAAGTTGTACCGTGATCCTGTTCCACCAGCCATCTGTGGTTTGCGATTGTATTCTTTTTTTGGAACCCAGCAGGGTGCGCATTTTGGGGATATTCTTCTTAATATTTAAGAACATATTCTCTTCCCCTGCTATTTTGTTTAATGAATAAAAACAGCTCAATGCAGCATCCTCGTACAGCTCCACAAATTCCAGGTGTTGTACTCTCTTGTAGGTTTCGGGGCGTATCTTTTTTATTTTTCTATTAGCATTCTGTACGCCTTGCATAATGGCCTGTATAGAATTTTCTATTGAAAGGCCGCCATACCCGCTGCCGATGATAAGGGAAGAAATTACTATAGCGCCTGCTTTTCCTTTTACGTTATTGCCATCGCCATCTCTCCTGCATTCATTAAGAAGAAATTTGCATACGCCCTGCTCAACAGTTTGCGTTAGCTGGTATGCAGTAAAAAAGCCTGATTCACCAAGGCCAACAATAATGGCTCCGTTGAAATCAATTTTGCTTTTGGTAAAAATTTCACTGCTTCCTATGTCGCCGGGATAGATAGATAACTTATGCATCTCTGAAAGAGCATAGCCCATGTTCTGGTCAATTTGTTTTTCCGCGTTCAGGATTCCATCATTCAAAAAATGACCTGCAAGCACCGGCCCTGCTGCATACCGCAGATCGCCATTGCTTACAGAAACAAACAATGGTGGTTCTTCCTGCACTTCTGGTTTTTCTGAATCTAATCCTAACAGCGTTTTAGTAACTCCCTCTGCTGAAATGTCGAAATCCTGGTGGACTGGCGTTATAAAAATCTTTTGTGTGCCTCTTATTTCAGGCCTTGTTTTACTTAATGTAATAGTGGATCCTGTTGCAATAATATCAGCAATACCCCTGAAAATTGTGGGCTCGTTTGCAAGGCCACCGTGCGAAACATATAATCAACTCAGGCTTGTTATCATCATCAAGATCGTATACCAGGATATTATAAGGCAAAGACGCTGCCACCAGCGGTGTTAGCGGCGCAAGTGATATCATTCCCGGGGAAGAGGTATTTTGAAATATGTACACGTAGTTAACTACCCCGGGTGAAACGGATACAATATCTGGTTTGCCGTCACCATCAAGGTCGCCGGTACGAATTCCAAGCGTGGGGCTTGCAGTAGGGTAATTAATATTGTTGCTGAAAGAAAATGCCCCCGGTGTACTGGTGTTTCTTGCGACAGAAATGCCGGAATTAAAATTTTCCTGCGATGAAACAATATCGGCCTCGCCATCACCGTCGATATCACCTAAATCAACGAATAAAGGTCTTGTGTTCATGGCGAGCTGGTGGGCAGGTGCGAAGCTTATATTTCCCGGGAGGCTTATATTCCTGTATATATTCAAACCAAAAGAATAATTTCCATAAACAATGTCTGGTTTGCCATCGTTATCGAGATCATTGATTGTAGGAGCATAGGAAAATATGGGAGACGTTTGAAACTCTATTGGAGCTGAAAAAGATGCGGAAGACAAAGTGCCGCATCCTTGGAAAGTAATGACAAAAGGTTTAGAAGAATAGCCGATAAGATTATTTGTAGTAACTGTTATGGGTTTGTATGTAGCGCCTAAAGGAACTGTAACCTGCAGACTATTCACTGATGC
>JBBPZF010000309.1:0-4529 GCA_038199105.1 Chitinophagales bacterium
CAACAGAATCCATTTCTTTTAACCTAAAAATGTGCACAAAAAACAGATTTTTTAAAAAGCCTATAATTAATGTGAATAACCCACCTGATTATTTTGAAAATGAAAAATCAACGTATTTTTGAGGGTACTGAATAGTTACTGATATGGAAACATGGAAAGAATACCAGGAAAAAAATAAAGACAGGTTTTTAGAAGAAATGATGGAATTGTTACGCATACCATCAGTAAGTGCAAAGAGCGAGCACAAGAAAGATATGCTGCAATGTGCAGAAGCTGTAAAGGCCAGCTTACTTTCCTCTGGTGCGGATAAAGCGGAGGTAATGCAAACGGATGGTTTTCCTGCGGTATATGGCGAAAAAATAATTGATAAAGCAAAACCAACTGTTCTTGTGTACGGACATTATGATGTACAGCCGGCGGAACCTTTAGAGTTGTGGCATAGCGGCCCGTTTGAGCCAGTAATAAAAGATGGTAAAGTGTATGCACGTGGCTCTGCTGATGATAAGGGACAATTTTATATGCATGTAAAAGCGTTTGAAACACTTGTGAAGACCGATACGATGACGACCAATATTAAATTTTTAATTGAAGGGGAAGAAGAAGTGGGTTCACCAAATCTTGGAAAATTTGTTTCTGAAAATAAAGATCTTTTAAAAGCAGATGTAATACTAATAAGTGATAGCTCCATGCTAAGTATGGAAATACCTTCATTGGATATTGGTGTTCGTGGCCTCTCTTATATTGAAGTAGAAGTAACAGGGGCTGATCGTGATTTGCATAGTGGTACCTATGGGGGAGCAGTCGCAAATCCTATAACTGTATTGGCGCAAATGATTGCTTCATGTCATGATGAAAACAATCATGTTACGATACCTGGCTTTTACGATGATGTGGTGGAAGCTTCTGATGAAGAGAGGTCATTAATGAATAAGGCGCCTTTCGATGAAAATGAATATAAAGAGGAACTTGGTATAAATGAGTTATGGGGAGAAAAAGGTTATACAACGAATGAAAGAACAGGCATCCGGCCAACACTTGAAATAAATGGCATTTGGGGCGGCTATATGGGTGAAGGCGCAAAAACAGTTTTGCCTTCTAAGGCTTCTGCAAAAATTTCTGCAAGGCTTGTGCCCAATCAATCGTCAGTAAAGATGACTAAGAGGCTGCTTGATTATTTTGAAAAAATTGCCCCGGCTGGTGTTACGGTTAAGGCTTTCGAGCATCATGGTGGAGAGCCTTATATGACACCGATAGATAGCAAGGGCTACAAAGCGGCTTCAAAAGCGGTTGAGCAGACTTTTGGAAAAATACCTATTCCCGTTCGTGGCGGCGGAAGCATTCCTATTTGCTCTATTTTGGAAAAAGAACTGGGTATAAAAATAGTTTTTATGGGTTTTGGCCTTGATAGTGATAATCTGCATTCCCCAAATGAAAAATATGGAATTAAAAATTTTTACAAGGGAATAGAGACAATTCCGTATTTCCACAAATACTTTGCAGAACCATAAAGTAATAATTAAGCTAAGTTTTCGTTTTAGGCTATGCAGGACGTTTGTGTAAAGCTTAAAACAGCTGCTACATAGACTTACCTAATCTTTCAAAAAGGTATTTTGTCTATTAAAAAATTAAGCAAGTAAATTACCCGGCTACTTAAAAAGTAATTCCACCACATTAAAAAATGGATATTTATAAAAGACCGCCATTTCTCATTACATTATACCTCGTATTATTTTGCGTTCTTGCCATTGGCTTCCTCATCTGGATCGGCCAGGATATAATCGTGCCGGTAGCATTTTCGATGTTACTTGCGATACTACTTTTACCACTAACCAAGTTCTTCGAAAAAAAAATGGGAAGAGTGTGGGCTATCTCGTTATCGTTATTAATCTCTCTGACCATACTTAGTGCGCTTATTTATTTTTTTACTATTAAAATATCAGGGTTTGTTGATGATCTTCCTACTATTAAACGGCAATTAAATCATCATCTTCGTACACTACAAACGTGGGGCTATCGTCAGTTTCATTTAACCAGCACTGAACAAAAAAAATACATAGACCAGGCAACAACCCAAATACAAGGGAAAGACGGCGGTGGCTTTATCGGCCAAACGCTTATCACCATTACCAACTCTATTATTTTTTTGATCCTGCTTCCTATTTATACATTTTTAATTTTGTATTACAGGAATATGATACGCAAATTCATTATCACTATCTTCTCCGATCATCACCGGCTTCACGTAATAGAGGTAATAAAAGAATCAAAATTAATAGTACAAGGTTATCTAACGGGATTGCTTATCGAAATGGGTATTATCACACTTATCAACTACGCGGGTTTTTTAATTATAAGAATAGAATATGCATTTTTTTTGGCGTTTCTATCAGCAGTGCTAAACCTGATACCATACATCGGGATGATAATAGCCTCCATTATTTGTATGCTGGTAACGCTTACAACTTCTACCAATCTCACAGATATTTTATTAGTGCTTGTGGTACTCACCGTAGTTCAATTTTTCGACAATAACATTATCATGCCAAAGGTGGTTAGTTCCAAAGTAAAGATTAACGCGCTTATTACCATACTCGGAGTATTAGTCGGTGGTGCAGTTGCGGGCATCTCAGGAATGTTTTTATCAATACCTGTGTTAGCAATTTTAAAAGCTATTTTCGATCGCATCGAATCACTAAAGCCATGGGGTGAAATGTTGGGAGATGATATAACTTCTGCAGAAAAAGGGAAGCTTTTAAAACTTGCCAAAGCAAGGCTAAAAAGAAGAAAGGAAAGGTTGTCCAACTAACTTTTCCTAATGCAACCCTGTAAGTTGTCTTACAAAATCACCCTTAACTTTTCTTAGTGTAGCCTTATACGTTATAAGAAGGGTTTCTATTTATTGCCGGCACCCATCAACAAAAGTTTCCTGATTTTTTTGACAAAAAATTGACTCTTAAAGCCCAGAATTTTTGCGAAGAATTTTATCCTTTAATTTTATTACGAATGGTAAGAGCTCCAATATTTTTCTATGTTGAATACCGTATTTTTGCGCTCATTCTTAACGAAAAGATAATTGAATGAAAGACGTTTTTGAAAAACTTATTAATGACGCCGGACCATTGGGGCAGCATGTTGAGCGTGCGCATGGATATTTTGCGTTTCCAAAGCTGGAAGGTGAGTTGGGTAGCAGAATGTTTTTTAGAGGAAAGGAAAAGATTGTTTGGAGCCTAAACAATTACCTGGGACTTGCTAATCACCCTGAAACAAGAAAAGCAGATGCCGAAGCAGCAGCCAGATGGGGCATGGGAAACCCAATGGGGGCGCGCATGATGAGTGGAAATTCAACTATGCATGAGGAGTTGGAAAAAGTGCTCGCTGCTTTCGTAAGCCGGGAAGATGCAATGCTGCTGAATTTCGGCTACCAGGGAGTTATGAGTTGCATAGATGCATTGGTGAATCGTCGTGATGTAATTGTATATGATGGAGAATGTCATGCGTGCCTTGTAGATGGAGTTCGTTTGCACATTGGATTTAGTTATAAGTATAAGCACAACGATGTTGAAGATTGTGAAAAGCAACTTCAACGTGCAGAAAAGATGGCAGAAAAAAATGGTGGTGGTATATTATTAATCACAGAAGGCGTGTTTGGAATGAGCGGTAACCAGGGAAAGATTAAAGAAATAGTCGCACTAAAGAAAAAATATAATTTTAGAATTCTCATTGACGATGCGCACGGCTTCGGCTCTATGGGCCCGACCGGAGCTGGTGCTGATGAGGAGCAAGGTTGCCAAAAAGATGTTGATCTTTATTTCAGCACCTTTGTAAAAAGCATGGGAAGTATTGGGGCATTTATAAGCGGTAATAAAAATATAATGACTTACCTGCGCTATAATGTACGTTCGCAAATTTTTGCAAAAAGCCTGCCCCTTATAATAGTAGAAGGAATGTTGAAAAGAATGGAGATGGTGAAGACAATGCCCGAACTGCGCGCCAAGCTATGGCACAACGTAAATACATTGCAAGATGGACTAAGAAATAAAGGTTTCGATATTGGCACCACCAACAGCCCGGTTACACCTGTGTTCATGAAAGGTGGCCTTCCGGAAGCAACGGGCATGGTAATGGACATCCGGGAGAATTATAATATTTTTTGCTCGGTGGTTGTATTTCCTGTGATTCCTAAGGGGCAAATTATTTTCAGGCTTATACCTACTGCAGTCCATACAGACGAGGATACGAAAATCACGCTAAAAGCATTTGAAGAGACAAAAAAGAAATTAGATGCCGGTACTTACCAGGCAGAAAATATTCCGGATATGGCTGATACAGGAATGGGCCAGAAAGGTGAGATGTAAAAAAAACCGGGCAACTGAAAAGAAGCCCGGGATAATCAAAAAATCTTAACCATTTAATCTTAAGACAAGAATCTATTATAATAGTCGGCAGTTTTTTATTTTAAGTTGCCTATTCCTACAGCATTTATATTACTTTAACATTTACAGCTTTTAATCTTTTGGGGACACGCTCCC
>JBBPZF010000310.1:0-2005 GCA_038199105.1 Chitinophagales bacterium
AGTAAATAGTTCGCTCCCTGAAATAGTTTTGCTTTGCTTTTTGTAGTTCAACAATAAATTTTTCACCATTTTCATTTTCGCAATAGATGTCGTAAATAGCTTTCCTATCTGCTTCGGTTTGCCCTAACTGTTCTGTATTCTTAAATGAAAGGTCAATGATTTTGTTCTGCTGAGGCAAAAGTGCGTTTAAGAAATCAATCAAAAGCGGTTTGCTTGCTTCTTCAGCGAAGATTTTTTTAAACCCAAAGTCCGTAAATGGGTTAATATATTTTGCCTTCATACTGTTACTCTAAATGTTTGGCGAATTTATACAATTCTTGTCGGGTTCCCGTTACGCTGTTGATTTTGTATGATGTCACGTAGCATTACGGCCAACGAACCCGGCGATGTGGCTGAAAGGCGCTAAAGTAGCAGAACCATTACCTGCACCTATCAATGATCCCACCATTTATTTGACAGCCGTGCTGCAAAATAAAATTCCCGGAACAGATGATCAATCATTATTAAAATACAACATGATTGTGCTGCAAATATTAGATGCTGCAAAAAGATCAGCAGCGAGTGGTAAGAGAATTGTTTTGTAGGTTATGTGATAGTATTTGAACCTGGGTTAAAACAAAATCAAAGCCGTGAAAAGCGAACTGCTGCCGATTGCTCCAAGGTCCAGCCCCCTATTGGCAATACCTTTTGGTGGCTGTGCTGGTCAGTCCATCGTTAGAACTTTATAGATATTTCAAGATGTCCGCCAAGTCCTTCCGAAATAATACGTTGTAGCGTTGAGAAGCGAACGTCTTTTAAGTCCTCCTCAAGTTTTGATATATAAGATTTATTGGTTCCCGAAAGTTCTGCAACCTGCTGTGTCAATCCCTTTTCCTGCCTCGCCTGCTGAATAAGAACACCAAGTTTAAACGCTTCGTAACCTCCTTCAAAATCATCGCGTTTTGTCGTTCCTTTTACACCCAACTTCCTGGTCAATAAATTCTGTAAGACTTGTTAGATTTATTTTCTTCATAATATTCTTTTTTAATTTTCTCTGCTCTTTCAATTTCATTCCCTGGTGTCTTTTGCGTTTTCTTTTGAAACCCGTGATCCAATTTGTCAAAGCGGTTTAAAGATATGCAGCACTAAGGCCGTATTTTACTTGTGATGTTTGGAATTGTGGTAATGCTCTTTTAAAAGGTCAGCTCCAAAGTCACCATTAAAATCACGCCATACAGTATGAATATGGTTGGCATTACTTTGCGTATTGTCAAATTCAATTAAAAAAGTCTTGCCCTGTACACGGTAATAATGAGGCTTTCCGCTTACTGTACCACCCGCCCAGCCAAATCTTATTGCATCCATATCTTCAGTTGTAATTTTTCTCATTCTGATTTTTGCTATTTCAGAAGGCATTGAAGAAAGATAGGCTACTATCAGTTTATTCAACACTGTCTTTTGCTCATGTGTCATTTCTCTGGCAAATATACCTACAGGCTTAAGTGGAACTACTTGCTGAGAATTTGTGGTTACAATGTCGGAAAATGCTTCTAGCTGAAAAATTGCTTTTTGTTTTTGTTCCAGGTTGAGTGAATTCACCAGTTCAAATCCAAGGTCTTCGTCATCTTTTAATATTCGCATACCTTTCTTAGGGCCATCTTTTACTTCAGCCGGGTAAACCCCAAAAAAGAATGGTGCAAATGCTAACTGACCATTTACTACAGTAAAGTTAAGAGCAACATGATGCCCACTGAATTTCCATCCCCATGTACTGTCCTTATTGGGACTACCATAAATAGCTGCATAATAATTTTCAGGTATTCTGTTTGGATTATTAGGTTCCAGTTCTTTTAATAAATATTCAAAACTCATGATGTTTTGAGTCCTGATATACCCTTCATTACTTAAATAAACTTTCAGCAAATCATATAAGAGCTGTTTTTGTGTACTCTCCAAATCTTTTATACCAATGCCACTCCGGAAAACCATGGCGGCAGGAAGGTAATGCCATTCATAACGATTCATC
>JBBPZF010000311.1:0-4048 GCA_038199105.1 Chitinophagales bacterium
AGTAAACAGGGTATTACGCAACTAACAAATTTTTAACGATTGCGACATGATTTGATGTAAGGTTTTGTATAATTCTTCGACTAATGATATGTGAACTAATTCGTACGCAATCGAAATGTTTGTAATTGTCAGGCTTAAATATCTGACGCAATAATTTAGTTAAGAATAATAATAGTGATATGGAGCGCAGGGAAGTAGTGGATTTACATACGGGCTCTCACCTGACATATTTTGATGATGGCCCTGCATTAACAGGTAAACGTTATTGCTTAAATTCTGCAGCCCTGATTTTTGTGCCGGAAGGTGAAAAGGCTCCCGTAAATTCAAAAGATAATTAATCAATTAAAATTAAATAGTTCATGAAAAATTTATCAGTCATATTCCTGTCGTTATTTATGGCGCTTGCCCTGGCTTCATGCGCACAGAAGCATCAACAACCTGCCGTTAAAAAAGTGCAAAAGGATTTATCAAAATATAGCAAGGCCACTTTCGCGTCCGGTTGCTTTTGGTGTGTGGAAGCGGTGTATGAAAGCGTAAAGGGTGTGGAAGAAGCGGTGTCGGGTTATGCCGGCGGTAAAGAACCCAATCCGACGTACGAGGAGGTAGGATCACATACAACAGGCCATGCGGAAACGGTGCAGGTTTATTATGATTCATCCATCGTATCATACGCCACTTTATTAAAAGTTTATTTTGCTTCGCAAGATCCTACACAGGTTAACGGACAAGGACCTGATATCGGTGCATCTTATCGTTCTATTATTTTTTATAGAACACCGGAAGAAAAAATGCAGGCTGAAAAATATATTGCCGGGATACAGAAAAATTATACGGAGCCAATAGCAGCACAACTCCTACCTTTTGAAAAATTCTGGATGGCGGAGGATTATCACCAGGATTATATACAAAAGAACCCTGATGTACCCTATGTAAAAATGGAAAGCATTCCACGTATCAAACGTTTTCAAAAACAATTGCCCGAACTCATAAAGCCGGATCATAAATTTTAAATAACAAAATCAAAATACCATTTCATGAAAACATTATTTCTTTTGCTTACCAGCTTTTCTATTACAGCAGGTTTATTTGCGCAAAAAGTACCCTCACATCAACAATGGGATAAATTATTAAAAAAATATGTGAATACTGCAGGCATGGTAAATTACAAAGGTTTTCAAAATGATAAATCTGAACTCGATGCCTATTTAAAAACACTCAGCGATAATGCCCCTCAAAAAAGCTGGAGCGAAAATGACCAAAAAGCGTTTTGGATAAATGCTTATAATGCTTTTACTGTTTCTTTGATCCTTCAACATTATCCTGTAAAAAGCATTAAAGACATTGGTGGTAAAATCTATAAAATAAATACTGCATGGGATATTAAGTTTATAACAATTGGAGGAGAAAAATATGACCTCAATAATATTGAACATAAAATGCTGAGAAGAAAATTTGAGGATCCGCGAATTCATTTTGCAATTGTTTGCGCTTCTATGTCATGTGCAAAATTAAGAAGAGAAGCATACACCGGCTCAAAACTTGAGGCACAGCTTGATGAACAGGCTAAAGATTTTTTAAATGATAACTCTAAAAACAGGATAAGCACAGACAAAGCGGAAATCTCTAAATATTTTACCTGGTACGGCGGTGATTTCACTAAGAATGGAAGTTTGGTAGATTTTATAAATAAATATTCTCAAACTAAAATAAATACAAACACAAAGATCAGTTACCTGGACTATAATTGGAGCCTGAACGAACAGAAATAATTATTAACAATGCCTCAAAACATCGTCATCATCTGGAACGGAATTGCAGGTATTACCTGTGCAAGAAATTTCCGTAAGCAAAGCAATGATGACATCATGGTAATCTCTTCTGAAACGGAACATTTCTATTCACGTACGGCGCTCATGTACATCTACATGGGGCACATGAAGTACGAGCATACCAAGCCTTATGAAGATTGGTTTTGGGAGAAGAACCGGATACAACTGGTAAATGATCATGTAACATCCATTGATATAAAAAGCAAAAAACTTTTGTTACAAAAAGGCGGTTTAATCAATTATGACAAGCTGGTAATTGCTACCGGTTCTGTTTCTAACAAGCCCAACTTTACTGGAATAAATTTAAGTGGTGTGCAAAGTTTCTATGGCATCCCCGATGTTGAGTTAATGAATGAAAACACCAAAGGAATTAAACATGCTGTGATAGTTGGTGGAGGACTAATTGGTATAGAAATGACAGAAATGCTGCTCTCAAGAAATATTCATGTAACTTTTTTGGTTCGTGAAGGCGCTTATTGGAACAACATTTTACCGCAAGAAGAAGCAGAATTGGTATCACGACATATTAAAGAACATCATGTTGATTTAAGAACTTGCACAGAGTTGAAAGAAATAAAAGGAGATGGAAAAGTAACCTCAGTCATCACCAATAAAGGAGAAGAAATTGCCTGTGAATTTGTAGGCGTAACAGTCGGTGTAAGTCCCAATATTTCTATTATAAAAAATACAGCGATAGAAACTGGCAGAGGTGTGATGGTGAATGAATTTTTTGAAACCAATATTCCCGATGTATATGCAATTGGTGATTGTGTGCAACATAAAAATCCGCCCGCCGGAAGAAAACCTGTAGAGCAGGTTTGGTACACCGGCAGGATACATGGTGAAACGTTGGCGCCAACACTATGTGGTAAAAAAACTGCCTACAATCCTGCTCCCTGGTTCAACTCTGCTAAATTTTTTGATATAGAATATCAAACGTATGGAACGGTAAATGCCCGGCCTGCAGAAAATGAAAATTCTTTTTATTGGGAACATGAGGAGGGGAAAATTTGTTTCCGTGCTGTCTATAATAAAGCAGATGAAACTATCCTTGGCTTTAATGTTTTAGGCATGAGACTGCGTCACGAGGTTTGTGATAAATGGCTGCAGGAAAAAAGAATTATTGATGATGTAATGTCAAACCTTTGCCAACTAAATTTTGACCCGGAGTTTTTTGACAAGCATGAAAAAAATATTCTTTCGGCCTATAATAATCAAACCGGGAAAAATATAAATCGTAAAAAGAAAAAGATGCTTTCGTTTTTTAATTGATAAACATATTTCTGCAATAAAAAAAATATTATGAGTCAGCCTGCTGCAATTTACCCTTCACTTTCATTAACAGAAGAAAGTAAAGAGCAAACGATCTTTCAGAAAGCAGGTGGCCTTTGTGTCGCCATCGCAATACTCGCAATGGTGGCAGCATTGTCAGGCGCAGGAAAAGAACATCCGTTATTGTTCATGAGTATTGTTATCGGAATGTTTTTTATCGGCGCTGTTTTTTATGCACAGCCTTATTACTCAGGGCCAGCCGGTATTCGAAATAACGGTATCATGTTCAAAAAGATGACCAATAGAGGAACCATTGCATGGATTCTTGCAATAGCCCTTACCGGTTTTTATATTATTATTTATTGGTTCCCCTGGATGATGGAAGGATTGATAAGAATATTTGATCCGCTTAGTGAATTACTAACTAACCAACCAGCTAATCAGTGGTTCATGTATGGAACGTTTTACACCCTGGCTATATTAACAATGGGTATCAGATTCATCGGAAGAAACAGGAACAACCGCTACCAGGTCATCCGCACTTTTTCAGTAATGTTTTTTCAGTTGGGTTTTGCATTTCTTATTCCCATGATTTTAAAAAAATTAAACGAGCCTGAATTTTACTTCTCTTATTTCTGGCCACTAAAGTATAGCTATCTTTTCCCATCAGATGTTTCTTCGTTGATGAGTTCAGGTCATCTTGGCCTGTTCATGGTTTTTTGGGGAGCAATGATGACGTTTATTGCCACACCTATCCTCACTTATAAATACGGCAAGCGTTGGTATTGCTCGTGGGTTTGTGGTTGCGGCGGTTTAGCCGAAACTGCCGGTGATCCGTATCGTCATCTTTCAGACAAAAGCTTGAAAGCATGGAAAATTGAGCGCTGGATGGTGCATAGTGTGCTGGTATTTATAACCATCACTACCATTTTGCTATGGTTAAATTC
>JBBPZF010000312.1:0-4865 GCA_038199105.1 Chitinophagales bacterium
GCCGCGTTTTGGAATTATAAATGAGCGCAGGCATCGTTTACACGAGGTAGTTAGGCTCTCAGGAATAAATGTTTCAATTGATGGCGATGATTATCCTTTGGTGATTAAAGTAGCATCTTTACCAAATGCCCGCCTGCAGATTTATTTTCTCGATAACGAAGACCTTTTCAAAAGAAAAACATTGTTTCATGATGAAAATGAGAAATGGTTTTCAGATAATGGATTAAGAACCGTTTTATTTTGCAAAGGCGCCCTTGAAACAGTAAAGAAATTTGGATGGCCTCCTGATATTATTCATTGCAGCGGTTGGATGACGGGGCTGATTCCTATGTATATTAAAACTGCGTATAAAAAAGAGCCTGTATTCAGCAACTGTAAAATTATCTACACGATTGGTCAAAATACTTTCAAAGAAAAGCTTGGATCAGATTTTACCAAGCTTGCTACTATCAGCGCAAATATAAAAGAGAAAGACTTTGAGCCGTTTAAAGAAGGTAATAATATATCAATGTTTCGCGGAGGCGCTTCTTATGCTGACGTTATAACTTTCGGCGCTGAAAAAGTTGATAAAAAGCTTGTTGAGGAATTCTCTAAAGTCAGGGGAAAGAAAGTTTTGAAGTACAATGCAGAGTCAGATTTAACAGACTATTTACAATTGTATGCCGACCTTGCGGACAGATAAAAATCTCTCATAATTTATTTTCTCAAACTAATTTTTCAAGTGCTAAACTGCCAATTCAAACCTGCCCTGCCAGTAGTATTTCTTATACTTTTTCTAAATTGGAGCTGCACAAAAATTGACACCACACAGCTCGGACAAGACCTGATACCCGCTGTTGATAATATACATACTTTTGATACAACATTTGATGTTGTTGCAAATAATTTCGATAATGTAACATCAACATGCGATTCGATACATTACGCTGACGCACATGCCTTAGGTGTAATAGATAATGACCCTTTGTTTGGAAAAACCTCGGCAAATATTTATGTTGAATTTAAACCCACTTCATTTCCATTTACTTTTCCTACGGCTGATACACTTAGCTTAGATTCTGTTGTGTTGGTATTGCATTATAATTATTCTTTTGGCGATACGACACAACAGCAAAAAGTGCAAGTTTATAGTTTAACCAATCCGCTTCATTACGATTCTACTTACACGACTTGTGATGTTTTGCCGTTCAACAATTTTGAATTGCTCGGTGAGAGAACATATACACCGCAGGACCTTAATGATTCCGTTCATGCTTTTCGTGAAGATGCTTCCAATGAATTGAGGATTAAAATTTCCAATGCCTTTGCCCAGGATCTTATTGATAATAGTGCACTGCTTGGTAGTGATTCTGCTTTTAAAAAACATTTCAATGGCTTTGCAATTATAGCCGATCAGTCTACAGGTGGTAATGCACTCAACTATTTTGATCTTACTTCTGCGGATTCCCGTTTGTCTATTTATATGAGATCGAGTAAGGCCGGCGTAAAAGATACGCTTGTGTATGATTTTCCCTTTACCAGGTTATCAGGACAGGCCAATTCAATCGTTCGTGAAAGAGGTAATTCTGAAATAAGAAATAATGTAAGTCACCCTCCGGCAGGGAATGATTTTGTATATATTCAAACATCGCCCGGAAGCTTTGCTACTCTCACGATTCCTGGCCTTACTGCTTTATCAAACCGCGTTATAAACCGGGCGGAGCTTATTGCTGAGCAGGTATATTCTCCCACTAATGTTGTATTTGCTGCTCCAAATTATTTATACTTAGATACAAAGGATTCATCAACCACCGGCAAATATATTCCGATACCTTGCGATTTTTCAACCGTGAGCCAACAACAAAACTTTGGAATTGGTGGCAATAAAAAGGTGGAAAACGATGACCAGGGAAAACCTATTGCAAGATATGTTTTCAATATTTCCAGGTATGTGCAAAATATTGTGACTAGAAAAACCAATGACGATACACTAAGGTTGAGCGCCCCATACAATATAGTTAACCCCACCTCTTACCTCGATAGGTGCGGGCAACCTGTTTCTTTTTTCAATTACACCATAAATAATATTGCGGACGGACGTGTAAAGTTAAATGGCACCAATGGTACCTTCCGGCAGTTAAGGCTACACGTAGTTTATTCGCTTTTATAATTTTTTTTCGGAGATTAAAAAATTGAAGAAATTGCATTTTGTTCATTCAATGTGAAGCCATAATTTTGCGGCTCAAAAAACAAACCCAGACATGCCCTATTTATTTACCTCTGAATCAGTAAGCGAAGGCCATCCTGATAAAGTTGCAGACCAGATAAGCGATGCGCTTATTGATAATTTTCTTGCTTTCGACCCGCAAAGCAAAGTGGCTTGTGAAACATTAGTAACTACGGGGCAGGTTGTGCTCGCCGGCGAAGTAAAATCCAAAGCTTACCTCGATGTGCAGGAAATCGCCCGCGACGTGATCAGGAAAATCGGATATACAAAAAGTGAATACATGTTCGAGGCAAACTCATGCGGTATTTTTTCCGCAATACATGAGCAGTCTGCAGATATAAACCAGGGTGTGGACAGGAAAACAAAAGAAGAGCAGGGAGCAGGTGACCAGGGAATGATGTTTGGCTATGCAACCAATGAGACCGATAACTATATGCCGCTTGCACTTGATATTGCACATACTATTTTAATTGAGCTTGCTGCTTTGAGAAGAGAAGACAAAGAAATTAAGTACTTGCGTCCTGATGCAAAAAGCCAGGTTACACTTGAATATGGAGATGATGGTAAACCTCAAAGAATTGACGCAATAGTTGTTTCTACCCAGCACGATGACTTTGGTGATGAACAAAAAATGTTGAAGAAAATATCTGATGATATAAAAAAGATTTTGGTTCCGCGAATGAAGAAGAAATATCCGCAGTATGCGCATTTCTTCAATGATAAAATTAAATACCATATTAACCCTACAGGTAAGTTTGTAATAGGTGGACCTCATGGCGATACTGGTTTAACAGGAAGAAAAATTATAGTAGATACTTATGGGGGGAAAGGTGCACATGGCGGTGGTGCATTCAGTGGAAAAGATCCAAGTAAAGTAGATCGCAGTGCCGCTTATGCGACAAGGCATATCGCAAAGAACCTTGTGGCAGCGGGTGTTTGCGATGAAATACTTGTGCAGGTTTCTTATGCTATTGGAGTTGCAGAGCCCACAAGTATTAACGTAAACACTTATGGTACTTCCAAACTGGAAATCAACGATGGAGCTATTGCTGAAAAACTAAAGTCAATATTTGACATGCGTCCCTACTTTATTGAGCAACGCCTTAAGCTTCGCAATCCTATCTATAGTGAAACGGCTGCTTACGGGCACATGGGCCGCAAGAATGAAGTAGTGACCAAATCATTTAAATTACCTAATGCAAAAGATAAGCAGATAAAAGTGGAGTTGTTTACGTGGGAGAAACTTGACTATGTAGATAAAGTGAAAAAGGCTTTTGGAATAAAATAAATTGTATAATATAAAAAAAGGGCCCTCGATTTATTGAGGGCTTTTTTGTTGCCGGAAGTTTGCTTATTTTTTTATCTCATTTATTTTCAAGAGCGTCTTTTCCTGCCTCTGCTCTGAGTTAAGCGAACTTTCCATTTCTATTTTATATTTCTTTAAAAACTCTTTTTTAGAATCGCGGTAGGACGATACAAGACCAATTTTATACATGCTGTATATCCAAACCCACGCAAAATCAAACTGGTACGGAAGAAAGCCGGCACGAGCGCTCCCAGGGTAAAGGTGATGATTGTTGTGCCATTCGCCTGCAAATAAACCTGGCCTGGTTTGATTAATTGATAAATTTCTACGATCATAATCAATGCCGTCCAAATGTTTAATATCTCCTTTGCCATGGCCGGTATAATTGAACATTCGCACGAGCACCAGCCAAAACATGGCTGCACCGAACATTGCACATGCAAGTCCGTGACCACCGAGCAAGTAAAAAGCTCCATACCAAAATGACCAGTTTAATAACCAAAAGCCAAGAAAATATAACGGCGATTCTATAGAACCCCATTTACCATACTGAGCATAGCTATTAATAGGCATTCCTGTGTGGCTGACGAAATGTGCTGCTTTGTTATAGTCATGTTCGGTTAAATTTTTAGCGATGCTTTGATGATTAACATCTGACAGCATACAATACATAAGACCGCCCTTTGCGTTGTAGGGATCTCCCGGAAGATCTGATTTTACATGATGAACATGATGCGATACTACGTATAACTCTTCAGGAAAAGTTTTTATAACCAGGTTCTGAATAATAAATCGCCAAACCGGCCGGCTGAATCTATAGGCTTTATGTGTGCAAAAGCGGTGAAACCATACCGTTCCGTGTGTGGCCATGATGATCATGCTGTACACAATAAACGCGATGAGCAGGGGAATGGAAAAATAGCGAGTTATAAAAAGGACAAACAACGGGAACATGCAAATTGCCATTATCCAGCTCATCAAAGCTATCCAGTTTTTCCGGTCTTTAAATATATTGACCCTCGAAAAAGCTTCCGTAAATAATTGTTTTAGTGAAGGCTTAATCAGCTCTCCACTGGCATTTTTCCAACCGTAGGAAGGTTGCTGAAGTACGTGGTCTATAAAAGGCATGTAATAAATATAAGTGGAAAGAAACGCCCAAATATATATATCCTTCATTACTATGTAAGCCGTTACTCCTCAATAAATTTTTACCGAACCATCCTTTCATATGTCGGGTCGAGTCTAGTTTTCTAAATAAATTTATCGGCTAACCGGTTCCGTTAGTTCTATGTTCAATTAGTATAATAAAACTCAGGTGAATAACATTTAAAAAAGACGTTTGTTTGCAGGCAC
>JBBPZF010000313.1:0-5121 GCA_038199105.1 Chitinophagales bacterium
CATTGATAACTGTAAATCCAAGAAACGAAATGGGAGCTGTAGAAGCGGCAAGAATTTTGAAATCGCTTTCTTCAATCCACACATCGTTCTTAATCAGAAAACGTGCAGCTTCTTTTGTTGAGATTCCTTCCAGTTTAAGATATACTTCATTGTTGCTTTTCGCCTTTGCAGATTCAACAAAATAGGGAAGAAAAGAATCTTTATTCTGCTCAATAAAAATATTTTCAAGTTTACTAAGTGAGGTTTTTTTTCCAAGACTATGTTGCAGAACTAATTGCCCTTCTAATCCGAATGTACCCGCGAGCTTGCCAATCTTAAAATAGTTATTCATTCCTTCAAAGGTATTTGACAAATAGTAAATGATTTCAAGAATCTATCCAACGCATTCGTGAGAAAAATATCGTTATATAAAAAAAGGCCATCTTAAAATTTCTTTTAAGATGGCTACTTGTGCGGATCTATGTTGTATGCTTGTTTTACTTATCCTTAATTTTCATTTTTCCATCCTTTACTTTCAGCTTGGTGCTATCTGTTTTTTCTTTATATACATCGTCTTTGTCTTTCACTTTCATATCTCCATCTTTGATCTTCATATCGCCATCATCCATCTTCATTTTCATGTCCCCATTTTTCATTTTAAAATCATCATTATTTGATTTTATTTTTGATTCGTCAATGATGTAATCGCCATTGGTAAGCACCAAAGCATTATTTACAATGCGACCTTTTGCATCGAAAGTATCGTGCGTAATAGGATTGTAATAATAAGTAAGCGGCTGGTGTGTATTCATGTCCACATATTGGCGGGAAACAGTGTCCTGTATTACCGTAACAGGTTTATTGGTGATAACGTCCATATACGCGGGGAGCTCTGTGCCGCCACTCGGATTGTCAGTTACAGTAGTGGCAGTAGAGGATGAATCCATTGTAGTAACGGAGCTTGAATCTCCTGCATTATTACACGCTGAAACGGTCATGGCGATTGCCGCGGCTAAATACATTAAATTGTTTTTCATGCTAAAGTGTTTTTGATATGCATTTCAAAAAGGCAATAAGCATACCAGCATAATTATTGCAATACAGTATTCCTTTAACCGAAAGAACAAATAACAAAGAGAAACAAATTCTATATAATTTTATTTATGCATTTACCAGATTTTTTTACGGCATACTGGTTTGTAATTATCACGTTGATTTTTTTTGTAATAATCATTGGAAGATACTTTTTAGTAGCCGGGCTTTTTTATTTATTCTTTTATATATGGTTTCCGGGCAGGTGGGCCCGGAGAAAAATAAATACTAAACTGTATAAAAAGAATCAATTTAAAATAGAGGTTAGCTGGAGTATGATCACTGCCCTCATTTTTTCAATAGCGGGAACTGTTACCGTTATTTTATGGCAAAAAGGATACACAAAAGTTTATACAGATATTGACGGCTATGGTTGGTGGTATCTTCCTTTTAGCCTCATTGTCTTTATGGTCTTGCACGAAACCTATTACTATTGGATACACAGGTGGATGCACATCCCGGCAGTTTTTAAAATAGTTCACAAGGTTCATCACAATAGTAATATCACTTCTCCTTTTACGGCATTTTCATTTCACCCGCTGGAAGGTTTTCTGCAGGCAATATTTCTTCCGTTAATGCTAATGATATTACCGATGCATTATTACGTGATAATTATACAACTAACCTTAATGACTATAACCAGTGTGATCAATCACCTTGACATAGAACTATACCCAAGAAATTTTGATAAACACATAGTTGGCAAATGGCTGATAGGTGCATCCCATCACTCATTACATCACAAACAGTTTAAATATAATTATGGATTGTATTTTACTTTTTGGGATAAAATAAAAAAAACAGAGAGCCCTCTTTTCGAAAAATTGTTTGAAAGCAAAACTTCAAAGAGGGAAAAATTAATATCTTAAGCCTGGTAATTGATCACAGGTTTTCATCATTCCAAATTCTCCAGCTTTCTTCTGCTTGTATGGCTAACATTTTTTTTCCATTTTCAATAACCGCTCCTTTCTCTTTTGCTTTTTCAAGGAAAAGCGTTATTTCAGGATTATAAATTAAATCAAAAAAATAATGTCCGGCAGAAACAAATTCATAGGGAAGATTCGGTGCATTGTCAATATTTGGAAACATTCCAAGAGGCGTTGTGTTGATAACGATTTTGTATTCGGACATGATAGCTGAAGTGATTTCGCCATAGCCAATAGTATTTAGTGAAGCATTTTTTGTTCGTGAAACAAAAAGATATTCGATACTTAATTTTTTAAGAACATAGGCTACAGCCTTTGAAGACCCGCCGGTTCCAAGTATAAGCGCTTTGGAATGATAAGATTTTAACTTTGGAAGAAAAGTTTTTTTAAAGCCGGCTATATCGGTATTAAAGCCTGTCCATTTTTCTTTGAATATTTTAATGCAATTGCATGCGCCTATGTCTTTGCACTCCGGAGAAACCACATCCAGGTATGAAATTATGTTTGTTTTATAAGGGATAGTAATATTCAAGCCACAAAGATTGGGTTCACTTTTTAAAACCTCAATCTTTAAATGAAGATCAGGCGTTTCAAAATTGACATACGAACAATCGTCAATATTTTCCCGTTGAAATTTTTCTGCGAAATACTTTTGTGAAAAGGAGTGGCCCAAAGGATTGCCCAACAATCCATAGATTTTCATCAAGCTATCTCTTTATCTAAGTATAAATGAAATGTATCGGCGCGCAGGCCAATTCGCATCGCCTCTAAGGCGATGATCTCACCTGGTGCTATGTTTCCAAGATTGACATTGCACCCAATAAGCTCTAAAAAATATAATTGTTGCGACTTTTGCGGAGCTTCCCAAAGAATTTTTTCTTCAGGTATTTGTGTGAGTATTTCCTGAACAAGCCCTTGTCTTACTTCACCGGTGCCGCGGTATATGCCGACATTACCCGCTTCTCTTGCTTCGGCGATTACATACTTTGCACCAGCTTCAAGTTCAGCCCTCATCAGCTCTATCCATTTATACGGAGGTATTATATTTTCGGCATCTTTACTTCCTACTTCGCTAAGCACTGTTCCAAGCTTTGTAAGCTTTTCTATATAGCCGCATTTTTCAGCGTGAGGAATCTCAATAGAACCGTCACTTACTTCCATATAGGTAATATTGAAATCTTTACACAAATTTATATAGTCCTTAAATTGGTTTCTTATAAGAAAGGCTTCGAATAAAGTACCACCAAAATAAACGGGAATATCAAAAGATTGATAGAGATCAATTTTTTCTTTCAAATTCGGGGTAACGAAAGCAGTGCCAAAACCTAATTTAATAATATCAATATGAGGGCTTGCAGCACTCAGAAAATTTCTCGCTTCTTCAATGCTAAGGCCTTTATCCATAATCATCGTCAAACCATGCTCTCTGGGCTTGCGTACTCTGTCAGGCATCTGGGAAAGATTAAAATTCATACTCATATTTTTAGCTTGGCGCCAAAGATAGTTTTGTAAAATGAATATCCAAAGACGTAATGAATTTTAAGTCATTTTTTCTTTCCGGACCTTTTGTTTTTGTTCTTTGCAATCAACTCTACTACGGATTGGTGTTGAAGAAGAGAAGGATTTAATCCTATAAATTGCTTTACCAGAGATGGGGATTTTTGTAAGCCGAGTTCAAGATGAAGCAATGCTTCCTTTGATTTGCCCAATGCAAAAAATATTGCTGATTTATAAAAAATAAACAAAGGTTTATTAGTAGTATTTTTTTGAGCGTTATAAACCTGCTCAAGCGCTTCTTCAAAATAGGCAGCATCATAGAGACATTTTATAAGTTCTTTCCAGCCGCTTGCATTCTTAGGGCGTGCTTTTATAAAATTAGAAAAATAGATTACCGCATCTTTTATCTTATTTATTTTTATGTAACATTTTGCCAGGGCAAAGTGATAGTCCGGTTGCGAACGGTTAATGCGCATTGCATTTTCCAAATTCTTAATTGCACTTTCCCAATGCCCTTCATTCATATAGGTGCCGGCAATCTTATAATATAAATGGCTGTCTGTAGAGTTAAGATGTGAGGCCTTTCGATAGTGAAACCTTGCCTGGGCCGGATTCTTCAGTTTCTCGTAGCAATGACCGAGCGCCTCATAAATAACCTCTTCCGGCATAGAAAGCTCAAGCACTTTTTGTAGCACTTCAATAGCGTCACGATATTTATGAAGGCGCAAATAAGCGTCGCCCATATTGCGGTAAGCATAGTCAAATTTTTCATCTATAGCGATGGCATATTGATAAGCATCAATAGATTTCTCGTATAATTTTAGCCCCTGGTAAGCAGCGCCGAGATTAAACCAGGCAAGTTGAGTGTAAGGAAACTCATCTATTATTTTTTTATGAAGCGTTATACTTTCTTCATTCCGGCCGGTATAGTCGGTCCAAAAGCATATCTTATATAACGCTTCTTCATTAGTATTATCCTGCTCAAGTATGAGTTTTAGACAATTAAACACCTTGTCAAAATCTTCGTAATCATCGTACACGTCGGCGAGTTCGAAAAGCAATTCTGTTTTTTCTACACCCTCAAATACATGAATCGCTTCCTCTAAAATTTCAGCAGCCTTTTTATGATTATCTAATGCGAGATGTGCATCGGTTTTAAGAATGTATAGATCGATATCGGTGCTGTCAAGTAATTCGGCCTTTTCTAATATTGAAAGGCCCTCCCGGTATTTGCGTGTCGCGATAAGAAGGTCTGCTTTTTTTATAAGCAGTGATGCAGAATATGGAAATTGCTCTACTGCGAAATTCACAGCTTCAACTGCAGAAGGGATGTCATCACTCTCATCGAAGTAATCTATAATTCTCTCAAAGGAGTCTTCTTCAATGAAGCTAAATTTGTTGCCGTTTTTGAAATTACTATATTGTAATAGCAATTCTTTCATCTCTCTATCCTGCCGGTATGGATTTTCTTTCATAAAATGACATATAGGTTATTCCAAATTACTATTTTTTTTAAAATAAAAAAGAAATAATAGTCTTATAAATATCTTATAAGAGGGTTATTTTTTATGGCTAATTAATATTTTGATGTGCTATGAGTAATAGCGAGCTAATCTGTACATAAAGA
>JBBPZF010000314.1:0-2528 GCA_038199105.1 Chitinophagales bacterium
AGTATTTGTTCATTTCTATATTCGCATTGACTGCTTTGGCTTCATGCAAAAAATCATCTTCATCTGTGGAATTTTCCAAACCCTTTTACGGCAGTGTTGCAGGTCGATGGAACTATACAGAAGCATATTATAGCAACGGCAGCTCGTTCATTTACAATTCAACATATGATCTTAAACAATGGATTAATTTTGAAACTGATGGGAGCTTTTCAAGTACTGTAAGTGCATTTAAAGATTTTAATAATTATACTATTCAGGATTCAACTCACATAAAATTTATTTCATTATCACAGCAGGACAGGTTATATTTCTATCATATTGAATCTCCTGGCAATAAACTAACATTAAGCCCTGCAGACCTTCTTTGTATTGAAGGCTGCGGCGACATCTTTAAAAACTAAGTTTCTTTCTTTTAGTTGCAATAATTTCATAGTTAAGCGTGCTCTGCCAGGGGAGTATGCGCTATGCATTACATTAATCGCTTACGTCTATGATGAGAAATATTCATTCACAGTCAAGCATCGTCTCGTCTTCTATAGCACATCGTTCCCTTTCGGAGACGGTGCTTGACACCAACTTCTTTCAATATCCCGCCGCCGCATCATCGCCTCTTTTATCACCAACAGCCCTTATAGATTTATCGGGCATTCTCATAATTACTTCGGTTCTTCCGATGGCATCTCTTACGGTTACTTTATAGCCTATGTGCTCCAATTGAGTTATTAAATTTTTATCAAAATCTTTTTCAACAAATAAGTCATCAGGGAGCCATTGATGATGGAACTTAGGTTTGTTCACTGCATCAACCGGCGGCAGTTTAAAATCAATAATATCAATCAATGTTTGGTAAACACTTGTGGGAATAGTAGTACCACCGGGTGTGCCAACAACAATCCATGGCTTTTCATTTTTTAAAACTATAGCCGGCGTCATGCTGCTGAGCATGCGCTTCCCAGGGGAAATTGCATTGGCCTCTCCGCCAACTGCGCCATACATATTTGGAACGCCGGGCTTCACGCTAAAATCATCCATCTCATTATTTAATAAAAAACCGGCGCCGGCCACAACTACGCGACTGCCATAGCCGCCATTCAAAGTGGTGGTAACCGATACTGCATTGCCTTCGCTATCCAGCACATCAAAATGGGTGGTCTCTTCACTTTCAATTATTCCTTCTTTAGTATCCTTACTGTTACCTGCTTTGCCCGGTGTATAATCTGCCATTCTTTCTTTGAGATATTGATCGCTTACCAATGTTTTCACCGGGACTTTTACAAAATCGGCATCGCCCAGGAACTTTGCCCGGTCGGCAAAAGCCCGGCGTTCTACTTCTGTCATCAATTGTACAGATGCCAGCGTTTCAAACTTCATATCGCTTAAGTTTCTATAGCTTCCCATCTTCATCATTTGCTCAAGAATAATTCCACCGCTGCTTGGCAAAGGCATAGTGACGATCGTATTCTCTTTATAATTGAAAACGATTGGTTCCCGCATTTTTGCCTTATAATTTTTAAGGTCGTCGGCTGTGATTACTCCATTGCCTGCTTTCATTTCCTGCACAATAAGCCTTGCAGTTTCACCTTCATAAAAACCCTTTGCACCATTGTCTCTTATCCTCTTTAATGTATTTGCTAAATCTTTCTGAATAAGAATATCACCGGCTTTCCACTCTTCTCTTTTCTCAAAAACAATTGGTGTATCATTTAATTCTTCAAACTCTTTTTTATAATAATTAAAACTACCTGCCTGCGATGCAGAAATTGAAAAGCCTTTTTCGGCTAAATCAATAGCGGGTTGTATTAATGTTTTAAAAGGCAGCCTCGCATATTTCATATAGGCAAATAAACCTGCAACCGTGCCCGGTACGCCTACAGCAAGATGCCCATCCTGTGACAACTGCATTTGTGCGTTACCGTTATCATCAAGATACATATCTTTCGTGGACGCGGCAGGCGCAGTTTCACGATAATCAATGGTAATGTTTTTTCCATTTTTTAAATGGGCTACCATAAAACCTCCGCCACCTATATTACCTGCGCCAGGGTAAACTACAGCCAATGTGAGTTGTGTAGCAACCGCAGCATCTACCGCATTTCCTCCCTGTTTTAAAATATTAACGCCCACCTGGCTTGCAAGTGCGTGTGCAGACACAACCGCACCATTCCTGCACGTTATGCTTTTTTGTGTTTTATAGTTAAATGTATTTAGCTTATTCTGCTGCGCAAATAAGAAAGATGGGAGACCAAAAAATACCAGGAAAAAATATGCTTTTTGCTTTTGAATCATACCTGTTTTTGTTTATGCAAACTTAAGTTATGTAACAAGACTTCTGTAACTTCAATACAATCACCAAACGAAAACATTATGCGTACAAAATTTACACACCTCTACAAAACATTTTTCTCCATTTTAATTTTTACAGTTACAACCGGTGTTGTTTATGCACAAAAAGGAACAATAAAAGGCGTTGTAAAAAATGACACGGGGCCACTTGTTAATGCCTCCGTTATACTCGAAGGAAAAAATAA
>JBBPZF010000315.1:0-7414 GCA_038199105.1 Chitinophagales bacterium
CCAGGCTTTTTCAAGAGTTGGTTACGCTATAGTGCCGGTGCTGGCAACAAAAATGATCTACCAGGGCAGTGAAGTTCGATTTCATTTTCCGTATCTCGTTATTATGCTGGTGCTTATTTTGATAGCCGTTTTAATGATGGTTTCTGATATGCCAACCATGAAAAATGAAATGGTTGAAGACTTTAATGTAAGAGCGATGTTTACAGAAAGCACTTTTCATAAACATTTATTCTGGGGCATTTTTGCCATGTTTTTTTATGTAGGCGCAGAAGCATCCATTGCGGGGTTCTTCATTAGTTATTTAAAGACAGTGAACCACTTTTCTGATGACGGTGCGGCTACCTATCTTACCTTATATAACATAATGGCGACCGTTATGGGCTTTCTCGCCATTGTTATTTTGCGTTATACAAAAGGTTATAAATTAGTAAGCTGGTTTGGCTGCGGAATTATTTTACTCTTTGGTATAATAGTTATGACGAATAATCCATACAACGGAATATTGCTAATTGCTGTAGGCGGATTGTTAGGTCCTATGTTCCCTACAATATTTGGTTTGGCAATTGATCAGTTAAAAGACTTTACTAATAAAGGTGCAGCATTAATTAGTTTGGCAATATCCGGCGGAGCTTTCTTCGCTCCGTTGCAGGGAGTAATAGCCGACCGTTTCGGTATTCAGTATTCTTACATTGTTCCACTTTTTTGTTTTATGATGATTGTTATTTATTCTCTTTCTTATAAATCCTTAAAGAAGAGTAACAGGATGATAGTTGTAAATTGAATCTAATGAAAGAAAACTTTTTGTTACAAGAAAAACAATACCAATATGAATAGGTATACGGAATCATATTCATTATTGGAAAGAGCAAAACTTTCTTTGGCAGGAGGAGTTTCTTCTGAATTTAGGAAGTACAATCATCCTCACGCTTTGTTTTATCAATCGGCTGAAGGAAGTAAAATTACAGATGTCGACGGCAACGAATATCTTGACTTTACTTTGAGCCAGGGGCCTATGTTGATTGGACACTCACATCCGCATGTATTAAAAACGGTCAATGAATATTCAGCATTGGGACAGCTATTCGCAGGGCAACATATTTTAGAAATCGAGTTAGCAGAAAAATTACAAAAATACATCCCATCCGCTGAGCTAATGCGGTTTTGTTTAGATGGTTCGGAGGCAATTCAAACAGCTTTCAGGGTAGCAAGGGCTAAAACCGCGAAGCAAAAGTTTCTGCGTTTTGAGGGCCACTACCACGGTTGGTTAGATAATGTCGCATGGGGAATTTCAGCACCTTCGCCAGGCGCGTTAGGAGATAGGAAAAATCCTGTTGCGGCTCCATGGGGAGAAGGAATTCCTGATTCATCAGCAAACGATTTTATTATATTACCATGGAATGATTTGAAATCAGTACAACAAACTCTTGAAGAATGTGGTAATGAAATTGCCGCAATAATTACTGAACCAATCATGTGTAATAATGGCTGTATATTGCCTGAACCGGGGTATTTAGAGGGTTTGAGAGAATTAAGTAACCAACATAATATTGCCTTGATTTTTGATGAAGTAATTACAGGCTTTAGAACGGCGTTGGGCGGCTACCAAAGCAAAATTAACGTCACACCTGATCTTTCCATTTTTGCAAAAGCCATGGCAAGTGGTTACCCGATTTCCGCCGCGGTTGGTAAAAAAGAATGGATGCAATTGCTCGCAGATGGTACAGTTATACAGGCAGGTACCATGAATGCTTCAAACCCTACAGTAGCAGCCGCCTTGGCAACCATTGAAGTACTGGAGCAAGAGAATTGTTATGAAAGGATTTATAACCTCGGCAACACATTAATGCAGGGTATAAAACAATTAGCCGCAAAGTATAAACAGAACTTGCTTGTGCAAGGCCTTGGGCCAATGTTTCATACAGGCTTTACTGATTTGAAAAAAGTAAAAGATTACCGGGATGTTTTGCAATACGATAAACCAAAGTTGAAAAAATTTATTGCGGCATTACATGATAAGGGTATTAGAATTATTGGCAGAGGCCTATGGTATATTTCAGCAGTGCATACTACAGAAAATGTAGAGAAGGCTTTGCAGGCTGTTGACGAGGTTTTGGCCTTAATGGCTGAATCGGTTCCGGTTTACGAAGTGCGTTAATATTAATGTTTTGGTTTGGGTTTCTGATTCAATACTTTTTGTTTAATTATGTGATGCATATTTTTTTAAAAAGTGATTATTATACATTTAGCAAAGGATACGATTTAAATAATTTCTATGGATAATATTTTCAATAATGAAGTAGCTATTGTTACAGGGGCGGGCCAAGGCATAGGTTTTGAAATTGCTAAACAGCTCACTCAACAAGGAGCATCAATTATTTTGAATGATTCAGATAGAGATCTAAGTAATAATGCAGCCGAAAAAATAAGTAGTGAAGGCGGCAATTGCATTTCAGTTTCCGGCGATGCGGCGGATGTTGATACTATCAACATACTTGTAAATACGGCTGTGGAGAAATTTGGCAAACTAACGTTGGCTATTGCTAATGCAGGCTTATCCTTATACGGCAATTTCTTTGAATATACCAAAGCTGATTTTGATCGGGTAATGCAGCTAAATCTGGGCGGTAGTTTCTTTCTGGCGCAGGCTGCGTCATCGCAGATGATTAAGCAACAATCAGGGGGCAGTATTTTGTTTATGAGTAGCGTGGTAGGACACCAGGGACTTAAAGATCTGGCTGCTTATGCAATGACGAAGGCGGGATTAGAAATGCTTGCAAAAAATCTCGTGGTTGAATTATCACACCACAACATTTCTGTAAATGCTATTGCACCGGGAGCAACGCTTACCGAACGTACGCTTACTTTTAATGATTACGTGAAAGAATGGTCCGCTATCACTCCAATGGGAAGACCCGCTACTGTGGCCGATA
This sequence comes from Chitinophagales bacterium, assembly GCA_038199105.1. Classification (GTDB taxonomy): domain Bacteria; phylum Bacteroidota; class Bacteroidia; order Chitinophagales; family Chitinophagaceae; genus Ginsengibacter. The sequence continues at coordinate 2,931 of JBBPZF010000315.1, forward strand.
TCGCTAATGCTGCCTTATTTTTATTATCACCGGCAACAAGGCATATTACGGGTCAATCATTGATAGTAGATGGGGGATGGACATCGGTGAGTCCTGCACCGCCGGAGAAATAAATCATTTAACAATATAAAATAAAATGAAAGAAGTCAACCTTCGCAGTCGCAATTGGTTTGGAAGAAACGGAAAAGACGGTTTTATTTACCGGGCATGGATGAAAAAGCAAGGCATTCCTTCCCATGAACTTGCCGGTAAACCTATCATAGGTATCTGTAACACCTGGTCTGAGCTCACGCCATGTAATTCGCATTTCAGAGAGCTTGCTGAATCAGTAAAAAGAGGCGTGCTGGAAGCAGGCGGCTATCCTGTTGAGTTTCCTGTAATGTCGTTGGGTGAAACGCTGATAAAGCCCACGGCTATGCTTTACCGGAACCTTGTAAGCATGGACGTAGAAGAATCAATTCGGGCTAACCCCATAGATGGTGTGGTTCTTTTATGTGGATGCGATAAAACTACACCATCGCTTGTGATGGGCGCATGTAGTGTAGATCTTCCAACCATTGTTGTTTCAGGCGGCTCCATGCTTACCGGAAAACATAGAGGCCGCAACATTGGCACTTCTGATGTATGGCGTTTTAGCGAAGATTTTCGGACCGGTAAAATGAGCGATCAGGAATTAACATTAGCTGAAGCCGGTATGTGCAGAAGCGATGGGCATTGTGCTGTGATGGGCACTGCATCTACTATGGCTTGTATGGTTGAATCGTTAGGCATTTCATTACCCGGAAATGCAGCGGTGCCGGCTCCTGATGCGGCGAGGAAAATTATTGCACATTTATCCGGGGTAGAAATAGTGAGCATGGTAAAAGAAGATAGAAAATTATCGGAGGTATTGACAAGAAAAGCTTTTGAAAATGCGATAATAGTGAATGCTGCAATTGGAGGCTCTACCAATTTTGTCATTCATTTGTTAGCCATTGCAGGGAGAATAGGTGTATCACTTTCCATAGAAGATTTTGATCATTTTTCCGCATCCATACCTTTAATTGCCAATCTGCAACCATCGGGTTCATATTTTATGGAAGACCTGTATTATGCCGGCGGCCTTCCTGTTGTTATAAAAGAATTATTGCACTTGCTTCATGAGGATTGCATCACTGTAAATGGAAAAACAATTGAAGAAAATAACAGTGAAAGCGAATGTTATAATACCGAAGTGATTTCAACCATAGACATGCCGTTTAATAAAGTATCAGGCATCGTTGTACTGAAAGGAAATTTATGTGAAAATGGCGCAGTTATAAAACCTTCTGCAGCTACCACCGAACTGATGCAACATACGGGTAAGGCAGTAGTGTTTGAAGACATAGATGATTATAAAGAAAGAATAGATGATCCCGCATTAGATGTGGATAAAAGCAGTGTGTTGGTTTTAAAAAACGTGGGGCCCAAAGGATATCCGGGTATGCCGGAAGTGGGTAACATGGGCCTTCCTGCCAAATTATTAGCTAAAGGAATATCAGACATGGTGCGTATATCAGATGGCCGGATGAGTGGAACCGGTTTTGGAACGGTCGTATTACATGTATCGCCGGAAGCTGCAGCGGGTGGCACTTTGGGAGTGATAGAGGATGGTGACATCATAACGCTGGACGTGCCCAACAGGAGCTTGCACGTCGACCTTACAGACAAGGAAATTGAAGAAAGGAAACAAAAAAAGAAAGCCAATATAAAGTTTGAAACCCGGGGATATGTGCACCTGTTTCAAAATCATGTTGAACAAGCACACCTTGGAGCTGATTTCGATTTTTTACGGGGTGGCTCAGGAAGTGAAGTGACAAGAGATTCACATTAATTGCAGGGCTTAATAATTCAGACCTCAAAGGGAGGAATGAATTAAATAATACTAAAAAGATTGCTTGTTTTCCCCTTCCTACTTTTAATTTTATTTTAAACTTTTATGAAACATACATTTTGTTTTCTTCTGTTTTTTTTCTTTCTCTTCCAGGGTTATGCCCAACACCAGCAAGTAGAGGTAACCAACAGCCTTTTCAATGTATCTTTTACAGCAGCCAATAATGGGTTTAGCTATCATCTTTTGGGTTCTAAAAAAACGTATAGCTTTTCTTTTCCTTCCTTTGAAATAAATGGAAAGCAATTGCCCGCTGTGCTTAAAGACATTAAAGAAAGTGCGGCGGTAACGGTACTCTCCAATGGCGTTTCGCAGTATCAATACCAGGGAAGTTTTGTAGGTGAGCCTGCCCTGCATTTGCAAATTATTTTCCAGGTGGCGCCGGCTAACCCGGTGCTGCGTTTTCAATATGCATTGAAAACAACAAAGCCGCTCTTGCTTACAAAGGCAACAGGCAAAGACAATGTCAACTATGTTTCTATAGCCTCAAATTCTTCTGAAATAAAAGAAGTAAGACTTTCTGAATTTAACGAACGCTTTCATGCCACTAATAAAACAGAATATATCCTTGATAAAAAATATTTTGATAATGAAGCTACTTTTATGGGGCCAATTGCGGTAGCTACAAATGGCAAGCATAGTTTTTTATTGGCTTACGAACACGGCTCCCAATACCCCGATCGGTTTCTTCAATTTCAGCTTCATAAAAACCAAACAGTGAGCATAGAGGCGCTAAAGGGAAATTATCTTTCTGATGAACAGGCAGATGGTTTTACTTCTGTTTGGTTTGAAACTGCCGCCATAGAAAATTCAGAAGAAGAACTGGCAAAAAATTACCGCACTTTTATTTTAAAGTATATCACACAAAATGCAGAGAGCCGCAAGCCTTATATTTTTTATAATACCTGGGGCCGCCAGGAACGTGTGCATTGGGCGGGCGAAAAATATCTTGCTTCTATGAACCTGCAGCAAACCCTTAAAGAAATCGACAGGGCACATGCTATGGGGGTGGAAGTATATGTGTTGGATGCAGGATGGTTTATAAAAACTGGTGACTGGGAAGTAAATACAACGTTTTTTCCTGATAGCTTAAAGCAAGTGCGAGCAAAGCTTGAAGGGTACGGAATGAAACTGGGCCTCTGGTTCAATCCTACGGTGGCGGCCGTTTCAAGCAATATGTATAAACAAAACCTGGCCAACAGAATGTCGTTTAATGGTAAGCAAAATGAACCATCTGAAATTTGGGAAACAGAAAAAAGTGTTGGCCTTTGCCTCGTTAGTTCCTATTGGGAAAAGTTTGCTGATAAACTTATAAGTCTTACAAAATCGTTGGGCGTTTCTTATTTTAAATGGGATGCCATCGGCCAGTATGGATGCAACGATGCTCATCACTTTCATGGCACAGAAACTAACACTTTGGAAGACAGAACGCAGCGTTATGCTTTTTTACAACCCCTTTACATGACCAAAATAATTGATAAGGTTTGCAAAGCAGCGCCACAATCTATATTTGATTTTGACATTACAGAAGATGGCCGTTGCGTAGGACTTCAATTTTTATCAGCCGGAAAATATTTTATTATCAACAACGGGCCATATTACCACAATTATGATCTGGCGCCTGCATGGAAAACATTTTTACCAAATGGCAACGTAAATATTTTTGTGCAGCCCGGTCCGGCCCGTGGCTGGTTTGTGCGTTCTGTTTTGAACTATGATAAGTGGATTCCTTCAGTGCTTTTTCTTACGCATTACCAACCCGACGAACCACATAATTCACAACTTATAAATTTGGCTTCACTCATACTTGGTCAAAATGGTATCTGGGGTGAGATATTAAAAACATCAGAGGAAGGCGTGCGTTTTTTTGATACCGTGCTTTCAAATTATAAACGCGTAAGAAATGATATTACGGAGGCACAGATGGCGCACACAGGAGACCGCGGTGGCAGCCCTGAGATCTATGAAAAGATAAATTCAAATGGGAAAGGTTGTGTGGTAATTTTTGCCAATGCAAAAGGAACTTATAATTACATTACCGAAAATAAAGTGGCCGCATCTTATTGGAGTAACGAGGGAGTAAAACTTGGCTTTGATAAAAAGGGGCGGGCAAATATTACCGTAGAATTCGACAAGCCCTCGGCTAAAATTATTTTTTTTAATAGTGAACCATTTCGGTCAGGTGTCAATAAGTAATCCCGTCCTCCAAAATGATTTTATCTTAAGATGTTGTTTGCTCCGTTTAAAGAATAATTGAATTTTTCTAACAATGATTATATAGAGGGGCAATCTTTGTAGCAGTAACGTGAAAGTTGTTGATTAGAAATTAATACCGTACTGGAAGTAAAATTCACTGAAAGCAAGAACTTAATCTGGCCGTAGTTCTTCTGCATATCATTCAAAATAAAAAGAAGTCGATTATCATTTGCAGTCGTGGATCCGGGGGAACTCAAGGTTGATTCGTATTCAACGGAAGGTAAAAAAAACATTAGCCTTTACCATGAAAATCTTATGAAGGAATGTTTATGATTACCTGGTACGGAAAGGATCTGGGAAATAATAAAACCTTTTGGGA
>JBBPZF010000316.1:0-2508 GCA_038199105.1 Chitinophagales bacterium
AATATGGTTCTATGCTATCAATGGTTGCACCTACGGGCCGCAAAGTTTATTTTTTAACCGATCCAATAGAAGACAGGGCACATACCTGGGATGATTATAAAATAAATTACGAAGCTACTTACACAGCAGAGTTATTATATCCGTTGGTTGATAATTACGAAGTGATGCCATGGCCTCACCGGATTTATTTGGGGAAATTTAAAGTGGAAGGGAGCGATGAAAGGCAGCCCATTGCGCCGTCTTACGCCACACAAATGCAGGTAATGATAAATGCGCTGCATGATATGCCGGTTTCTTCCAACAAAATAAATGGCTCAAAAGGTATTGGAATATTAGTCGGAAACTCTATGATGTTTCAGCGTTTTCCTACACATAACGGTTACGATGACCCGCAGTTATCTAATTTTTATGGAATGATACTGCCGCTTATAAAACGCGGCATCCCTGCGGAAACAGTACACATGGAAAACCTTGGCTTTGCCAATACCTTAAAAGACATAAAGGTCCTGGTGATGAGTTATACCAACATGAAGCCGCAGACAATACAGGTAAACCAACAAATAGCTGAATGGGTGAAGAAGGGCGGTGTATTGTTATACTATGGAAGTGATGATGATCCTTTTCAGAAAGTAAAAGAATGGTGGAACAGCAATGGCAAAAACTATGCAGGGCCATCGCAACATTTATTTCAACTGATGCATATTTCTCCGGCGTCTTCTCCAAATAATTTCTATACTTATGGAAAGGGAAAAGTTTTCATAGAGAAAAAAGATCCAAAGGAGCTCGTTCTTTCTGCAAATTCGGATGATGCCTTTATGTCTAAAATCAAACAGGCTTATGAAACCGAGGCCAATGCCCGGAACCTTGTTACAAAAAATTATTTTTATTTAGAACGCGGCCCGTATGATATTGCTTCTGTAATGGATGAAGGTGTAAGCGATGAACCGCTGCATATAAAGGGCCCGGTAGTAGATATGTTTGATCCGCTGTTACCTGTTTTAAATGAAAAAATAATTAATCCCGGCCAGCAATCTTTGTTGTATGATTTGAAACGAATAAAAGAAAAAAGTGTTCCCAAAGTTTTGTGTGCCGCCTCAAGAGTTTATGATGAAAAGAAGAGCAACCGTGGCTATTCGTTCATTACGAAGAGTCCTTCCAATACAACAAATGTTATGCGGATTTTATTACCAGCGAAGCCGGCATCTATTGTTGTAAAAGATACTGATGGAAAGGCATTGGAACATACTAATACCTGGGATGATGTCTCTAAAACATGTCTGCTTCAATTTATAAATTCATCAGATGGGATACAAGTAGATATAAAATGGTAGATTATATTGTACGGCTGAAAATCACTTAAAAATAACCAACCACATGAAAAAAATATTCTTTTCAATTTTTCTTTTGACCACTTTAATTGCATCAGCGCAAAACGAAGCTGCAACCAACGATCCTGTAGATTATGTAAACCCGTTGATGGGCACAGATTCCAAGCCAAGTATGTCTAACGGTAACACATACCCGGCAATCGCACTTCCCTGGGGTATGAATCTCTGGACGCCCCAAACTGGAAGAATGGGCGATGGATGGGCTTATCAATACACCGCTGACAGGATAAACGGCTTCAAGCAAACACACCAGCCCTCACCCTGGATGAATGATTATGGCGCCTTTGCGATTATGCCCATCACAGGTAAGATTCGTTTTGAAGAAAGGGACAGGCAAAGTTGGTTCTCCCACAAAGCAGAAATTGCTAAGCCATATTACTATAGTGTTTACCTCGCAGACCCAGACGTAACTACCGAAATCACTCCTACAGAGCGTGCGGCATCTTTTCGTTTTACCTTCCCTATGGCCGACAGTTCTTCGGTAATTATTGATGCGCTTGACAGGGGATCTTATGTAAAAATAATTTCTTCGGAAAATAAGATCATTGGCTACACGACCCGCAACAGCGGCGGCGTTACGAAAGATTTTAAAAACTATTTTGTAATTATTTTTAATAAGCCTTTCGATTATACTTATACTTTTCGCGATAGTATTATTACAAAAGATGCGGAGCAAAAATGCAATCATGCAGGCGCCATCATTGGTTTTAAAAACACACACAAGGGAGATATTATTTCTGCAAAAATTGCATCTTCTTTTATCAGTTTTGACCAGGCCACAATTAACCTTAAAGAGATTGGCAATGATAATTTTGAGACAACGAAAAGCAAGGCCAAGGAGGCATGGAACAAGGTGCTGGGTAAAGTAAAAGTATCCGGTGGCACTGTTGCGCAGATGCGTACATTTTATTCGTGCCTGTATCGTATGGTTTTCTTTCCTTTGAAATTTTATGAAAAAAATGCGGAAGGCAAGATCATTCATTATAGTCCTTATACCGGTAAAACAGAGGATGGATATATGTTTGGAGGCACAGGCTTCTGGGACACCTTTCGTGCATTGTATCCTTTCTTAAATTTAGTATATCCGTCTATTGTAAAAGAAATGCAGATGGGATTGGTG
>JBBPZF010000317.1:0-4057 GCA_038199105.1 Chitinophagales bacterium
AAATGCAAACAAAGCATAGATAAGATTGTAAAAAATATAAACGCCAATAACACTTGCATCGCTGAAACCTGCCTGTTTTACTTTCAATAAAAGAAATACATCTGAACTGTTGAATAAAGTAAAAGCTAATAATCCAATAACAACTTTGCGATAAATTTCAGGACTGGTTTTCCAATAATGAATGAAAGAAAAAAATGAAGTTCTGATTTTGGTTTCAGGTTCATTTTGTTTTTTTTCTTGGAGATAAAATGAAGCGATTACTGCGAACACTCCGGGAATGAAAGCGATTAAAAATAATGTTTTGTAATCTTCGGGAAAATAATACAGATAGAGTAAAGCCAATGCAGGTCCGATAACTGCACCAATCGTATCCATTGAACGATGAAATCCAAAAACTTTTCCTTTCGTTTCGGGTGTGGCTTCGTCTGATAATATTGCATCTCTTGCACCTGTGCGAATTCCTTTTCCGAAACGGTCAATAGTTCGTGCAAAAAAAATCCAAAGCGGATAAATAAATAACGCCATCATTGGTTTTGATATGGCGCTAAAAGCATAACCTATTTGAACAAAAAGAACTCGTCTGCCTGAATTGTCGGAAAGTTTTCCGAAATATCCTTTGCTTAATCCTGCGATAGCTTCCGCAACTCCTTCTAATATTCCGATTAAGACAATAGAAAAACCAATGCTCTTTAAATAAATCGGTAATATTGGATAAAGCATTTCGCTTGCTGTATCAGTAAACAAACTGACGAGGGATAAAATCCAAATGGTTCGCGTTATATATTTCATCTTGTTTTTAATGTCTTAAATACCTTGTTACATTAACTCGCAATTCAAGTCTGAACTCGTCAAAGTTTTTAGTAGTTGTTGTAAGAATTGCCGGCGAACCATTCAGCAAATGATGTGCATATTCCAAATGAAAATTTACCTGCTTGTTTGTAAATGGCAAGTTGTAATTGATGCCTAACTTAATTGCCTGCTCGGTTGCGGATGCTGTCGGATTAGAAAGATTTACCAAGTCGTAACGAACAAAAGGAACAAGGTCGCCAAAATGTTTTTTGTCAAATACCTGAAACTGCAATTGTGCGTAACCGCCTGCAACATTTAATTTTTGATCAGAGTAGTTAGAAAAAATTGCCTCGTACTCCAGTGTATAAAAATGATTTCCTAAAGTGTTTGTATAATCTGCATTGTTTTCAAATGTCAGTTTGTTGCCTGATGCCGGTGTGCTTCCTAAAAAATTATTGTAGATACCTGATGCAAGTGCAAATGATTTGTCTTTTATATTTCTTGTATGGTCAACGGCAAAACCAACATTAAATTTTTGATGGCTACTGTCGGTAGGCTGCAAAATTGCTTGTGTGATTTTAACTGCAATATCATTCCAAAATTGATACATTGGCTTGTCCTGATTGAGCGAACCCCTGTTGTCCTGCAACGATGCCTGTAAAAATGTTTTCTTGCTCACCTGCTTCTGCAATTGAAATCCCCACTGTGTTCCAAAGCTGTTGGTTGAACCGTGCTGTTCTAATATTAAGCTGCGGTTAATAGTTGGCAAATTGCCTGATGATAAATTATCTTCTCTTGAAAGTATGTGTGTATTTTCTCCAAACAAAATTCTAAACTTTCTGGCATCTTCTGCATTTTGAAATGATACAAAAAGATTTTCCCATATTTTAAAACGCTTGCTGTCCTTAAAAAAATTATTGTCGGTAAAATCAACTTCATACACTAAAGCCGTTCTAAATTTATTTCCATTAATTAAAAAATTGTAGGAAGGAAATTTAAATTCCATGCCTTGCCTTACTCTGCGCCATGCAGGTTTTATATTCCCCGCAAACAGCCTTTCAGCATAAGCCCAGGTTGTCCATGTAAAATCCCCCTTGTTAAATTGAAGCCCGGCATCTTTATCATATTGAAATGGATGCGGACGGGCTGCGCTGTCTTGTAGTGTAACTTTCTTTGTTGTATCAATTTGAGCAAACAACTGCTGTGAATGAAATCCCGTTATAAAAACAAGAAACATTATCTTTCTTTTTATGATAGAGTTCATTGTTATTATTTAAAGGTTATCGTAATTAATTTCTACTTCTTTTGATAAAGCAACTGCCTGACAGGTAAGAATGCGGCTTTCCTGTATATCAATATCTGTTAGCGAAGCATGATTTTTCATTTCTACTTTTCCGGAAATAAGTTTTGCAAGGCAGGTAGAGCAAACGCCTTCTCTGCATGAGTATGGTGCATTAATTCCCGCATTAAGCAACGCATTTAGAATAGGATCATTTGCTTTGCACACAACCGTTTGCTTTATGTCATCAAGAGTTACAAGCACCTTGCTTTCAGTAATATTCATTTCTGTTGGCGCATCACCTACTATTATCGCTTCTTCGGCATCGCCAATAGAAATAAATCTTTCTATATGAATTTTATCTGCCGGTATCTGATGGTCTAAAAGTTCATGCTCTACCAGTTCCATAAATGGTGAAGGACCGCAGATGTAATACTCAGTATGGTCAATTGGAAAATTTTTAGCATGATCAAGGAATTCTTTCATTTTGTCTTTATCAAGCCTGCCTTTCATCCCATTCCACCCACCGGAAGCTTCACTTAGAATATGGGTGATGAAAAATCTTTCAGTATTTGTTTGTTGCAGGTTTTCCAGTTGCTTATTAAAAATGATTGAGTGTTCATCACGATTTGCATAAATAAGATTCAAGCGGCTTTGAGGATATTTATGCAACAAAGTTTTTATGATAGAATAAATGGGCGTAATACCGCTGCCCCCGGCGTAGAAGAAATAATTCTTTTGTGAATCCATTCCATTCTTTATAACAAAATTGCCTGACGGCGGAAATACTAAAAGTTCATCATTTGCTTTTAAAGTATCATTTAAATAATTTGATACAATGCCTTTTGGAATACGCTTTATCGTGATCTGCGTTTTTGTTTCGGTAAAAGGGGAAGATGATAATGAATAAGACCTTTTGTATTGCTTGCCATTAATTGTAAGCTGAATAATTATAAATTGACCGGGTGAATTTTGTAATTGTTTCTTTAGACTTTGCGGAATTTCAAACACAAAAGACTTGGCAAGATTGGTTTCTTTAATCACTTCTGCAATCTTTAATAGGTGAAATTGCTTTATATTTTGTTTGATTTTCAGTTGGTATCGTACTCTAAGAATTGTAGCTGCAATCAGCAGCAGCAAGCAGGCTTCACTTAAAATTTTTTCAGCATCAAAAATATCTATGGGTCTGTCTTTTAATTGCGGGTCCATTACTATTCCATGAACTATGAAAAGAAGCGCAGTGCCGTAAGAAACAAGATGAATGTTTTTCCATGTGCGGTAATTCATTTTCTTCTTCACCACCTTTTGAGTGGTTACAATAACCGTGATAATTGCATACATAGCTAATACTCCCAATGCCACATATAATTTTTGATGCGGTGCATTTACAGGAAAAATAATGTCAACGAATTTGAACTTTGTAGTGGAGTCAAAAAGTAAAAGCGTAGGGTGCAACAACACTAACGACAAAGCCGCATAAGCTGTCCAGTTGTGTAAATTGTAAACGTTTATTTTTTTGATACTGCCGGGCAATCGCTTCCAGTAATTGTGCTTTTTATACGCTGTGCTCAGCATCATTCCCCATAAAATATTAAAGGTTAAAACCGCAGTGGCAGCAAGCCCTGCGTAGTTTGATAGCGTAAGAAAAGACATAATAAATTTGATTTTTTATTCTTGAATAGTGCAAACGGATTTGTCTCCGCAAGTGCAGAGCAATTTGTCAATTCAAAAAAATCAAATTAGTAAAGACCGATACCGCAAGTAGATTTTTTCGGGTGGGTCTGGCTCAATAGAAACGGAACAAAAATAAGTTTGTTCCGAATTATGCTGTGGGAAAAGTAAATCGTAGGAGGAAGTAAATAGCTCAACTATTTTTTCAGTATGAACACCCGAAACGTTTGTTGTTTCAGATGCTTTAATGTAAGTGTGTATCTCCTTGCCATAGTTCTGCTTGCATTCTTTACCGTCAAATTCAAAAACAGAATTTAA